>CANJCM010000019.1 GCA_947472765.1 Opitutia bacterium | reverse complement strand
TCGAACGGGTGGCTGGCAGAACGACTGCGCATGGGCCGACCTGCGAGTGTCAGCCAGTTCGTGCGGCGGTTCCGGCTGGCCGGAGGACTGGAGCAGCCGGCCATGCGAAGGGGCGTGTCAAGAGTCAAGACATGACCCCTTGTCCCCAAGCCTGAGCGATCCTGGCGTCACGCCCAGGCTGGAAAGGCGGCTCCGTGACGCGACGAAGGAGTTTCTCGCCGTAATCCAACCACCAATCTTCGAAGAAGTATCGTGTGCATACTACATCAACGAAGTGCCCGGAAGGGACTCCTAGGCGTGAAGCACGCGGAAGAGTTCTTTCGGAAGCGGCTCGAAGATTTGCCGGTCACGTGTTTTGAACCGCCGCTTCAGTATTGGCATGCGAAGCGAAAGAAATGACCCCCAAAACGCGAAACCAGTCGCAGCCGCCAGCCGTCACGCGGAGTCGCGGAGCACGCGGAGAAGAGAGGATTGCTCCGCGCCTCCGCGTCTCCGCGCGAGTCAATGCCTCGGCGAAATCATGGGAGGAGTCTTGAGCTCCCGCACTTCCCAGGAGGAAATCGGCCGAACCAGTCGCCAAAGGTAACGTCACCGTCGAGCATCTTTGACGTTCGGTAGAATCAAGGAAGACCATGAATATGGCACCGTCGTTCGTACTTGTGATCGGGCTCGCCCTTCCTCCGGCGATCCTGGAAGCCCTGTACCTCATCACGAAGCGCCGTGCCCCCAAGCTGGGCGCGGTGGCTTTATTTGGCTGGATGCCGTTTTCCCTCGGTCTCGCCGTTTGGTTCGCAGCGAGCGTTCCCCGTGCGAGTGGCGCGGGGGCGACCCTCATTGAAGCGACGCCGGTGGTTCTTCTGGCGGTCCTGAATCTGGCGCTCGCGATCGTCCTGTTTCGCAAAGCTTCGAAGTTATGGCACTCACCGGCACCGGCCGCGGTGACCGGTTCGTGACGAAAAGAAAAAAGGCCGAAGCAGCCGGTACGGCCGGCCCGATGAGCGCCGGCCCGAAGGGGCAGGCAGGCGACGGGCCGACATTTTAGCGCTTCGGCGGAGCTCGCGACTGGTTACGCGCCGGCAGACTCGGGTGGGGTTGAAAAGGATGGGCCGATGGATATATTTGCGGCCGCTCATTCACGCGGCGGCCGGGCCGCCGTCCTGGATGCCGGCGAAATGAAACCCATGCGAAAAGAACTCATGCTCATGTTAATCCTGGCGTGGAGCGGCTGTGCCAGCGTCCCGCGTTCCGCCGGTCTCGTCCGGCCGGATGAATTGGATCGGGAGCCGCGAGTGCTCTCGCAGCCGATGACGGAGTACCTGGAGGTGTTGCGGCGCTTCGGGGGCAAGGCGCAGGCGGTGGTGAGCGCGACAATCCTGGAGGACGGCAGCGTGGCGGAGGCGAACCCGTTGCAGGCGACGAACCCAGAAATCGGGCGCGCGGCGGCGGACGCGGTGAAGCAGTGGCGGTTCGAATCGCCGACCCGTCGTGGCGTGCCGGCGCGAGTGACGATGCCGATTCCGATCCTGTCGAATCTCGAGGACGCGACGTTACTCACGCCGTGAATCCGGCTTCGGAAGGTTGAGCCCAAATTGCACCGGGATAGGCTGACCGAGATGGCGCGGGCGGCGCCGAATCCACTCCGCTGATCCGGGCAACGCTGCTGACGGCAAACCAACGACGCACCCGGCTGCTGCCGACCGGCTGAGTCGGCTTGGCATGGCTCCGAAAATGGCGATACACGATTCACGATGAAGCTGTTCCTCCGTAATTTTATCGCGGTCGTGGTCGGCCTGCTCGTGGGCGGCACGGTTAACATGGCGCTGGTGATGGTGGGGCCGCACCTGATTCCGCCGCCGCCCGGGGTGAACATGGAGGACGCGAAGAGCCTCGCGGCGGGAGCGCATTTGCTGGAGGCCCGGCATTTTCTATTTCCATTTCTCGCTCACGCCGGCGGGACCCTCGTCGGCGCGCTCGTGGCTCACCTCATCGGAGCCGGCCCGCGTTCCGCCCTGAGTTACGGTGTCGGAGTCGTGTTTCTGGCGGGAGGCGTGGCGGCGGCCCTGATGATTCCCGCGCCGACCTGGTTTATCGCGCTCGATCTCCTCGCTTGCTACCTGCCGATGTCCTGGCTGGCGGCGCGGATTGGTGAGAGGCTGCGGCCCGTCGCGGCGAAATGAAACCCACGCCCGCATGGAATTCCGAATGGGCGCGAGTCCGGAGGGAACGGGGCGGACAAAAATGGGGTGGGATAGGCGGGAGGAGAACGCCGGCCTCGCCCGGATGCCGCGTCAAGAAACCCGGCTGATGCAGCCACCGAAAGCCGACCCGCAACCGCAGCCGGCACAGTGAAAATTCAGCCTCCCACGATCAATTCCCCAAAATGGCTAAAGTCCGCGTAGAGAGTTTCACCCTCTCAATCGACGGCTTCGGGGCCGGTCCGAATCAGAGACTGAAGAACCCGCTTGGGGTCGGCGGACCGGCGCTCCACGGCTGGGCGGTCGCGACGCGCACGTTTCAGACCCAACTGTTCGGCGCCCAAGGAGGGGAGACCGGGATCGATGAGGATTTTGCGGCGCGTGGTTTCCACAATGTGGGAGCCTGGATCATGGGCCGGAATATGTTCGGTCCAGTCCGCGGTCCCTGGCTGGATGAAAATTGGCGGGGCTGGTGGGGCGACAACCCGGTGTATCACAAGCCGGTCTTCGTGCTGACGCGGACGTGAACCTGAACGCCGGAAGCTGCGGCTAGGCCGGGTCGGATGAGGGGAAGATATCCGCGGATGACGGGCAGACGGGCGCAGATGGCTGGCCGTCGAGAAGTGCGCGGTGGGGGCACCGCGCCTCCAGGGTCAGCCGGTCGAAGACCGTTCGCTCAGTTCGCTCACGCCTGGGACAGCGCCTTCACGAGGTACTCGCGATTGGCCCGTGCCGCGGCGATGGTCGCCTCGACGGTGTCGCCGGCGACGGTGCCCTCGACGTAGATGACGCCGTTGAAACCCGTGGACTTGAGTTTCCGATACACGCCGGGAAAGTTTACCCGGCCGGTGCCGAACTGGATCATGACTTCGTCGCCATTCGGATTGGGCGGGGCGTCGCCGAAGCCGGGCTGGCCGGACATCCGTTCCTGATAGATTGGTCCCGCGCAGTCCTTCGCGACCCAGCCGGTCACGTGGGGCGCGATGAGGTCGAGCTGCTTCAACGGATCCTTGCCCGTGTAGTAGATGAGATTACCCGGATCGAAGAAGAGCCGGAAGTTCGGGTGGTTCACCTGCTGCAGCCAGCCGAGGAGCTCGACGGTGGTGTTGTTCAAGCCGTGGTGATGCTTGGTGACGATCTGCACGCCGAGATCCTGGCCGAACTCCGCCGCATCGCGGAGGACCTTGCAGAACGGAATCCACTGTTCCTCGTCCGAGAATCCACCGCAGAGCGCGTAGTTCTGGCCGATCTTGTTCATACGGGTGATCTGCGCGCGGGTCTGGGCCACGGCTTCGGCATGCGGCGTCTTCTCCGGCACGACGAGGCTGCCGACCGTGGAAACGAGTCCACGGGCCGCGAGCTTGTCGCGAATGGCCTCGGGTGCCTCGGGCTTGCCGCGCACGCGCGCCGCGCCGGAGCCGCCGCCGAGCATCTCGACGGAATCGAAGCCGGCGGCCTTCGCCGCATCGAGCAGCGCATCGGTGCCGAGTTGAAACTTCACAAAGATGCGCGGGCCGTAGCAGCCGATCTTGGGGAGGGCGGTGGCCGACGAGGACGGATTGGGAGCGGTGGTCTGGCCGAGGATTTTCGAGGGCAGGACCGCGGCGGCCGCAGCCGCAACGGAGCTCGAGACGAGAAAGCGACGACGAGTCATGGGAGACGGATTCATGGGAAATTGTTCGGAGCTCTACAATCGCGGACGCTCAGTGGGATGTTAGGCAGCCGTGGACGGTGAGGGCACCGTTCCTCCATGGAATCCTTCCGCGAGGAAGAACTGACAGAATTCTGAACGATTCGTCCAACCCTGGAGGGCGGGTGCCCACACCCGCCGATTCGTTCCCCGGCATCGTTCCGGCGTGAGAGGGGTGGCGCGGAGCGCCGGAGTGTGTCTGCGACGGGATGCATCAAGCCTCGCTCACTTCGCGGGATTGGCGCCCTTGACGCGGGTGGGGATCGAATAGAAGCCGGTGCGGGCCGTCATGTAGAGCGTGTCGTGGTTCCGGCCGCCGAAGCACATGTTCGCGGGCTGTTCGGGTACGGGGATGAAACCGATGACTTTGCCGGTCTTGGTGTCGACCACCGTCACACCCGAGGTGGAGGGACCGCCGCGCGGGGCACCGGGCGGGCGGAGGCTGGCGGAGAGATACAGGTTGCCGCGGGCGTCGATTGTCATGCCGTCCGATCCGAACGGGCAGATGAACTTCTTGTCCGTCAGCGTGCCGTCGGGCTGGATCGAATACGACCAGGTCTGGCGTGCATTGATGTCGGCGACGTAGAGCGTGCGGCCATCCGGCGTGCCGACGATGCCATTGGGCATCGTCAACTCGGCGACGCGCACGAGGGTCTTCGCGCCGCGGGCGAGGAAGTAGATCGAGCGGACCGGCTGCGAGGGGCGCGTGACGGCCGGGTCCCACCAGGTGCGCTTGTAGAGCGGATCGGTGACGTAGATGCCGCCATCGGGGCGGACCCAGACATCGTTCGGGCCGTCGAGCGGGCGGCCCTCGTAGCCGGCGGCAGAGATGAGCACGGTGTGCGAGCCGTCCGGCTTGATCGACCAGAGTTCGTTCTTCTCGTCGGCGCAGGCGATGAGATTGCCCTGGGCGTCGAAGTACTGGCCGTTGGACCGGCCAGCAGGGTTGAGAAACGTGTGCAGGGTGCTCGTGGCGACGTCCCAGCGCAGGATCTTGTCGTTCGGTTGATCGACGAAAAAGACGTCGCCGTTCGGTGCGCTGGTCGCGCCCTCGGTGAAGAGGAATCCATTCGCGAGCTGCGTCACCTTCGCATCCGGGGCGATCGTGTCGGGCAGCCCGAGCGCGAGAATTTCCTCCGCCGGCGGTGCGGTGGGCAACGCGGGCGCGGCGGCGAAGAGGGCGCCGGGCGTGAACGCGAGCAGCGCAAGGGTGAGAAGGCGGGGGGAGGGCATGCCGCAGCGTGCACCGTCAGGAAGGGAGGCGCCAGCGCGATTCGGAATCGTGGCCTGGGGCCTGGTGTGGCCCTGTCCGTGAGGACAGGGACTTCGTCATCGCTTCGCTGAAGGTCGTCCCGCTGCTCACGCAGCGGGCTACCAAGCCACCGCTCAAGCCGTCAGGCTGGCGACGAGCTGGCGAATCGCATCCGGGCCACCGACGTTGCCGGGGAACACGACGTACGTCATGCCCGGCCATTTGCTTTCCGGGCCGGCCTGCCAGACGGGGACGCCGGGGAGGGCCTGGCCCAGAATCATCGCGCGGCGGAGCCCGAGGGCCTTCGTCGCGAGGTCGCTCGAAGTGATGCCGCCCTTGGCCACGAACCAGCGGGGCCGCACCTGGAGCGACTTCACGACCGTCACGAGGCTCGAGGAAACCTTTTCGCCGATCGCGAGGCTTTCGGCGGCGTTGCGGCCGGTGATGAGCTGGCGGCTGGTATAAATCGCCACGCTGCGGCCCGTCGCGAGCTGCGCCTCGATCTCCTTCGTGCAACGGGCAATTTCCGTCGGCCGGGTGTCCTCCTGGAGCAGACGGTCCACGGACATTTCGATGCGGGCGAGCTGCGGGCAGCCGGTAAACAGCGCATCGAGTTGGGCGGAGGTCTTGCCCACATAGGAACCGGCGGCGAGCAATCCGCCCGTGCGGGTGTCGCTGCTGCGAAGTTCGTCCGCGGTCAGCAAAGGGCGCGCTCCAATGCCCGCATACGCGGCGACGAAATCGCCGGCGGTGCGGAAGAGGTAGCGCTTGCCCGCCTGTTCCATGACGGCGAGCGCGCGGGTGAGGGCGGCGAAATCCGATCGGGCCGCGATGTTCACGATCGCGGCACCGCCCCGGGGAATGGCTTTCAACCGGTCCACGACCACTTCGTCGCGATCGCCGCGGAGATCCTCGATCGAAACCGAAATTACGCCGGCCGCGGGAATGCGGCCGCCGGTCTTCTCCTCGACCCAGTCGCGGAGGTTGGAGGCGCGATAGCCGAACGACGCATCGCGGGCGAACTCGGTCGCGCCCGCTGGTGTGAGGTTGTCGCCGTCCGCGACATAATGGACGTCGCCAATCGTGTACCGTCCGCCCGCCCCGAAGGCGGGAATGATCAGCGTGCCGTCAAAGCCGCCGCCGAGGGAATCCATCAGCGCATCGGTTTCCGCGGGATAGTGACCGCGCAGGGTGGAGTCGCTGCGACTGACGACGGTGAAGGCCCGACCGGCGCGGGCGGAGGCCTCGGAGAGATTGCGTCCGATCTCGCGATTAATGTCACAGGCCTGGCCGACCGGAAACGCGCGGGTGTTGGTCAGCAGGTAGAAGCACGGCGCCGGATCGCGGAGCTCGGCTTCGAGCGTGGTGACGCTCCACTCCGTGAGCACGGGAATCCCGTGGACCGTCTGCGTGCCGGTGGGATCGTCATCGAGCACGACAACTTTCGCCCGGGCGGGCTGACCCGGCCGCGACGATTCCGGCGGCAGGGTCGTGAGCAGGGCTGACTTGGAGATGCTGGCCATGCGGACGGTCGGGGTGAAACGCGGTGGTGGGGAGCGTCAGGCGAGCAACGTCGTCGCGCGGCGGGCAAGCGAAGCGGCGTCGAGTTGGTTGAACTCGAGGAGTTGCGCGAGATTCGCCGTCGTTTCGCCCCGGCGCCACGCCGCGAGGTCGCGGCGGGGAGCGCGGCTGCGCATCACGACCTGCTCGAGCGGGCCGCTGGCGCCACCGCTGACACCGAGCAAGGCATCGCCGTCGAAGAGGGCGTTGAAGTCCGCGTCGGAAAGGAATCCGGAGTCGCGGGCGTCAGCCTGGTGGATCGTTTCCCACGCGACGTCGGCGTGGCGGAACAGCCGGCGCGGGGCGACCACGGCCACGATGCGCACGCGGTGACCCGCGGCTTCGAGGGTGTCCTTGGCCGCGTAAACCGGGCCGAGGATGAGGTCGCCGACGACGGCGAGGACGATCGTCTTCGCGCCGGCCTTCGGCGCGGACTCGTAGAGGGAGATGGCGCCGCGGGCGAGGGCGGTGCGGCTTTGCTCGAGCGTGAGGCGGACCGGGATGGCGGTCTTGCAGCCGATGATCACGACACCCTGATTGCTGGTGCCGACGGCCCAGGCGTAGGCGGCTTGCATCGTGTTCGCGTCGATCGGGAAGATCGGGTGCACGTTGCCGTTCCGGGCCAGTGCCATGAAGAAGTTCTCGATCTCAGGACGTTCGTGCGTCCAACCGTTGCGACCCTGTTCGAGGGCACCCGCGGTGAACATCGCGATGGTCGAAGGCGTGCGGCGGCGGAGTTCCGCCATCGCCTGGGTCACGGTTTGCCAGACCGGCGCGCCGTTGATCGCGAAGCTCTCGTAGGAGAACCAGATCGAGCGGCCGCCCATCAGGGCGTAGGCGGCGGCGAGCCCGGCGCAGGCGTCCTCGCTGATCGGTTCGAACACGCGGCCGTCCGGAGACTGGCTGTAGAGGTCGTCCTTGATCGGGTGGCGGATGCGGAGGGCATCGTTCACGCCGCGCAGGCCCGAGGCCTCGTTGCCGTCGGCGCTCGTGGCGATCAAATCGGGATCGGCGGCACCGACCGCGGCGACGAGCGGACTGAGCGCGCTCGATGGAATCTGGGCATCGCCGCCCACGGGGAAATCCTTGAGGGGCAGAACGGGCAGCGCCGGCAGGGCGCGTTCGCGCTCGGTGACGGCGACCTTGCCCGCGGGACCGCCGGCGGCGCGGCGGAAGTTCTCCCGCACGATGGCCCAGCCGGCCTTCGAGAGGGCGCGGCGCTGCAGGCCGGCGATGATGTCGGCGTGCTGAAGGGTGAACTGCGGATAGAGATGGTGGGACTTCGAGCCGCTACCGTGGGAACCCGCGCCCTTGATTTGCTTCAGGATGAGCACGGTGCGGCGCTTCGACTTGAGCGCGAAATCCGCGGCCCGGCGCGTGCCGTCGATCACGGCGGCCGAGAACGCGAGACGCTGCGGGAGGGAGAACTTCGTGCTGTCCACGAAGGCGCCGGCCTGGCCCGCGTCATCGAACGGCTTGGCGTCGATCAGGATGACCTCGTCGAAGTCGTGCGCCTTCCAGAACGCGATCATCTGCGCGTCACTCATGGTGCAGACCATCGAGTGATGCTCCTGCGAGAAACCGTTCCAGATGAGGACCGGCAGCACGTTGGTCGCGGCCGGATACGCGGTATGATAGTGCTTGAACGCACTCATCACGTAGGGCTCGCCCATGCCGCCGTCGCCGATCGTGACGGGGCAGAGGGTGCCGGGGTTGAGGAGCGCCGCCGCCCAGGCGAAGTGCTGGCCCTGGCCGAGCGGGCCGGCGGGAGCGAGCACCCCGGGGATCGCTCCGGAAAGATGGCCGAGCAGTCCGTGGGTTTCACGGAAGCGCGCCGTCATTTCGGTGACCGTCCGGATGCCCATGGCCTCGAGCGAGCCATCGAGGAAGAGCGCGCTGTAATAACCGGGCGCGTGGTGGCCGACCTCGGTGAAAAGATTCTTGTAGCCGAGCAGATTGAGCGCCGCGACGACGTCCGCACTCGAGCAAAAGCCACCCGGGTGCCCCGACGCCTTGCTGGCGGCCAGCTGGAGGGTCAGGTAGCGCAGCGCATCGGCCGCGAGCATGGCCTGATAGGCTCCCACCTGGCCGGCGTCAGCCGGCAGGGCGGTGGCGCTGGCGCCAATGGCGGGCGAGTCGACTGCGCCCGCGGGGGCGCCGGCGGGATCGGTCCCGAAGTAAAGCAAACCGTGGCGGAAGTCGTCGGGAGGGAGATCGGAAGTAGACACGTGATAAAAAGGGAACGCCGATTAACGCGTCCGCCGCCCGCGGGCGTCAAACGGGGAAGACCGCTTGTCCGTATCACGGACAAGTTTCATCGCCGTGCGCTCGTCTTCGCCCAGCGGTGAGAGGTTGCCAGGGGCCCCCCGTCTCGGAAATTCAAGTACTGCCGAAGTGGGCTCCCGGTGGCGCCGGCCGCCAGTAGGAAGGCGATTGTTGATCATGATACGGATGCCTAATGTGTGACCCGCTGAACTCTCGCTTGACCTGCCGGGGGGGCGCATTTTGCTGAAGTTCGCAGCGACGCCTTGGGATGGAATCCGGGGCGCGACTCTCCCCAGCACCCCTTTGTCCGGTTCCTCCCATCCATGAAAAGCCATCACAAAACCCTGTCCCTCCTCCTTGGTGTCATCCCCGCCGCCGTGCTCGCGCTTGCGACCCCGATGTTCGCCGCGCAGGAGGCTGCGCCCGCTGCGGCGGCCGCTCCGACTTACACGGATGAACAGAAGGCCTCGCTCAAGGCGCTGGATGCCGAACTCGCCCGCTTCGATGCCATGCTGGAGCGCGACGACGACGTGCAGCACAAGGCCACCGTCAAAGCCTTCCTCGATGCCTTCAAGGATCGCCGCGATGCGATGAACAAGGTGGCCTTTGACCAGGGCAAGTACGACGAAATCCGTTTCGACATCAACGTGGAGTACCAGCGCCTTGCGATGTGGCTCGCGGCTCCGATCACGCCGCCGCCGGCCAAGAAGGACGCCAAGAAGGAAGCCAAGAAGTAGTTTCCGGTCCCCTTTTGCACTTTCGAGCCGCTCTTCGGAGCGGCTCTTTTTTTGTCCGGAGGCTGGGACTCGAGCGGATTGAATTGAAGTGTAGCCGATCCGCTTTGCGGGCGCGCACGAGGCGCGCCCCTACGCCAGCCAGGTAGCGGGTGCGCACGAGACGCGCGCCGACGAAATTCGTGACGTCGCACCTTGTAGGGGCGTGGCTCGTCCACGCCCGTCGGAGACGCTAATTACTAGTCGTCTCTAGGATTTCGCCAGCGTCGCCAAGGCGGCGCGCAATTCCCCCGCGGTCTGGAGGCCGAAGCCGTGCGCCCGAAGCTGGCCGGCGAGCGTTCGCACTTGCTCCGCGTTGTCGGTGGCCACCGATCCGTCGGCGCGGTTCAAGTTGTTCTCGAAGCCCACGCGCGCGTGTCCGCCGCGCTGCGCGGCCGCCACCAGACACGCGGCCTCGTGGCGCCCAAACGCGCACACCATCCAGTGAGCCGGCGCGGGAGCGGCGAGGAAGGGATCAAGATCCGCGGGGACCGAGTCCCGGGTCGCGCCGTAGATTCCGAGCACAAAGAGGATCGGGACATTCCGCCACGGAATGAGCCCGCGGCGCTCGAGATCCGTGAACCGCGCGACGTCCGCCGGCGTGTAGAGAATGATCTGGGGAATGACGTGTTCGCGTTTCAGCCAGAGCAGGAACCCGGCAAAGCGGCTCTCGTGGGTCTCGTCCGGGACGAGTTCGCGCAGCGCGAGGGAAACGGCTTCGGGGCGCACGGCCTTGACCACCGCGATCTGTTCCGCCGGCGCATAGCGGCCGACCGCCTCGCTGGTGATTTGAATCAACAAACGGTCTCCCGCGACTCTCGTGATCGCGGCAATCGCCTCCCGGTAGCCATCCGCATCGAGCAGATGGCGCCCGGCGCTGTCGCGGATGTGGGCGTGGATCATCGCCGCCCCTGCATCGAGGGCGGCGCGGGCGGTCAGCGCCAGTTCGGCGGCGGTGATCGGAATCGCCGGATGATCGGCCTGGGTGCGCCGTCCGCCATTGGGCGCGACGGCGATCGCGATCGAAGGCGAAGGCATCGAAGTTGCCGGCGCGGGGAAGGGAGTCGCGCCGGCGGCGTGCTCAGTGCCCGGCGGTGGTGCCGAGATCCATCATGATCGGCGCACCGGTGGTGGCGATCGCCTCTTCGCGGCAGAGGAACGTCACGACGCTCGCGACTTCGGACGGCTCGATGAGCCGCTTGATCGCCGTGCCCACGAGCATGACCTTCTGAATGACTTCGTCCTCGGTGATGCCGCGCGTCTTGGCCTGGGCCGCGATCTGATTCTGCATCAGCGGCGTGCGAACGTAGGCGGGGCACACGGCGTGGGCGGCGACGTTGAACTGGCCGCCTTCGCGCGCGGTGGTGCGGGTGAGTCCGAGCAGGCCGTGCTTGGCCGTGACGTAGCCGGCCTTGAAGGCGACACCTTGGACGGAGAGGACGGAGCCGATGTTGACGATCCGGCCCCAGCGCTGGCCGGTGAACGTGGGCCAGCAATATTTCGTGAGGAGGAACGGCGCGGTGAGCATCACTGCGATCATCTTCTCCCACATGTCCTCGCTGAATTCGTCGAGTGGCGCGATATACTGGAAGCCCGCGCAATTGATCAGGATGTGAATCCCGCCGCACTCCTTGGTGATGCGCTCAATCAAGGCCTTGCAGTCCGCGCGCTTGCTGAGGTCGGCGGGCATGAAGATCGCGCCGAGGCGGCGGGCCTGCTCGGCGCCGAGGTCGGCCTGGACGTCGCTGATGACCACGCGGGCCCCGTCGGCGACGAATTTCTCGGCAATCGCGAGACCGATGCCGCTGGCGCCACCGGTGACAAGTGCGACCTTGCCTTGGAAAGGACGGTCGCCGCGGGAAGTTTCTGGGAGTTTTTGGGTCATGGCTGTTCGGGGAAAAATCGGCGGGCCTCGCCCGCAAAAAGGAAGGCGTTACAGCGCGGAACCCGCCGGCTGGCAAGGAGCGAAAAGGTTCGGATCGCCGGCAATCACGGCGCCGCGAGATCGAATTCGAGGAGCACGGCGTAAGGGTCCTCCCACGCGACACGGACGAGGAACGGCGGTGAGTTCCAGCGGGCGTGAGGGCGGAGGAACGCGAGCGAAGGTTCGAACTTCGCGAGCAGCAGGTACGGCACGGGATGTTCGCGCCACTGTTCGCGGACCTCGGCGGGCGAGAGCGCGGGGTTGAGCACCCACGCCACGGCGGGGCTCCACAGGGGGACCACCGTGATGCCATGCGCGGCGAGCCGGGCCTGATGGCCGGCGTTGTCGGCGGCGATGGTTCGGCCGCGGCCGTTGAGGGCGGCGGCGATCGCGGAGGTCTGCTGCGACTTGGCGGCCTCGTCGGCGTGCCGTTGGCCGAGTCCGGCCCATTCCCGGAGTGGGATGCGCGACGCATTTTCGGGTAGCGTGAGAGTCTGTGGCAGCGTGACGGCGAGCAGCCCGATCGACACAAGCGCAGCAGGGCCGGCGCGGAGGCGGCTGAACAGCACTCCGGCAGCGACGGCGCCCAGCGCCACGGCGGGCGCGGCGACCCGCTGCGAGTAGAACAGTCCGCCCACGGTGTAGGGCACCGACCACAACCACAGCGCCAGAAACAGGAGCGAACCGGCGAGGGCAACCTGAGCCCGCCGGTCGCGGCTCGCGGGCAGGACCAACCAGCCGAGCAGCGCGGCGGGGGCGAAGAGGGCAAACAATCGCAGTACGGCGAAAATTCCCGTCAGCGTCGTGAACGGACTCGCGGTGTGGGCGCGATCAAACTGGCGCCACTCCGAGAAAAATTCGTTGGTGGGTAACAGCGACCCGATGGGAAGGCTGTAGAACGGATTCCCCGTGCGAATGAGGCACCGAGCCATCCACGCGACCGCGAGGGGCGCGGCGGTGAGGAGAAACCGGCCGACGAAACGCCGCGAGTTGGGAAAGGCGAAAAGAGCGAACGCGCCGAATACCGGAAAGACGGGTCCGTACTCGCGAGCCGACGCGCCGACGGCAGCGAACAGCCCGGCGAGAAACGCCCAGCTGGCGACTCCTGTCTCCGCGGCCTGGAACACCGCAAAGACCAGACCGAGCAGGGCGATCGTGGTGAGTCCCGTCTCCTGCCCGATGAAGAAGGACCAATTCAACAACGGACAGGCGGCGCCGGCGAAGGCGGCGGCGCGCGCTGCGTTCAATCCGCCGAGCCGGTGGCCCAGGCGCCAGAGCAGTTCGTGCAGCGCGAGAAATTGCAGCAGCACCACAGGCGTCGTCCATTGGGCGAGAAAGTTTCCGCCGCAGCCATAGGCCCACGCGTAGAGCGCGGCGAGACCCGGCGGGACGCTCTCCGGCCAGAAGTAAACGGCAAAGTCAGCGGCGCGATGCGGCGGATAAAATTCCAGCGTGCCGGTGCGTAGAATCTGCTCCGCGAGCCAGCTCCAGCGGAAATCGACATCGGGTCCGCTGAGCGGCTGGCCGACGGCGCGGAAAGTCACGATGCCCCAGAAAACCAGATACAGCGGCCAGCCGCGGCCGAGTCCGGCAAACAACGTGGGGAACGTGTCGCCCGGGTCGGGCGCCGGGACGGGGCGGGGCGCGCGCCGGGAACCGATGACCAAGGCTCCGACCGTGACCACGAGCAGGCTGGCCGCGAGGGTCGTGAAACTGACCGTCACGCCCGCGGTCGCGAGCCCGAGGACACTGGCGTGAAGTGTGACCGCGGAACCGGCGAAGGCTCCGGCCAGACTTCGGGGCAGGCGCAAGGCGCGCAGAATGGCCGCGCCCGGTCCGAGCAGTCCGGCGACCAGCACGAACCACCGGACGACGGCCTCGAGCGATGCCATGTTCGGGAGCGGGCGTGAGCGATTGGCGGGCCGACGCTAGGCGACGGCCGACTCGCGTTCCTTCTCTGTCTTCAAGCGCAGCTGACCGCAGGCGGCGTCGATGTCGTGACCCTTTTCGCGGCGGAGTGTGACCGAGATGCGGGCCGCGCGCAGGATGTCGGCGAACCGTTCCTGCCGCGTGAGCGAAGGCCGCTTCCACGGCAGGCCTTCCACGGTGTTGTAGGGAATCAGGTTCACGTGGGCGTGCAGGTCACGCGCGATGTCGCGGAGCGCCATGGCCTGATCGAGCGAATCGTTGATCCCGTCGATCAGGATGAACTCGAGCGTGACCATCCGGCCGTGCTTTTCGGAGAAGGTGCGGACGGCGGGGATGAGCTTGGCGAGCGGGAACGCCTTGTTGATCGGCATGATCTTCTCGCGGACCTCGTCCGTGGCGCCGTGCAGGGAGATCGCGAGCCGGAAGCCGATATCTTCGTCGGCCAGTTGAAGAATCTTCGGCACGAGGCCGCTGGTGGAGATCGTGATGCGGCGGGCACCGACCCCGAGGCCCCATTCCGCGTTCGCGATCCGCAGCGCAAGCAGGAGCGGTTCGTAGTTCGCGAGCGGCTCGCCCATCCCCATCACCACGATGTTGTCGAACGAGGCCAGTTCCATCCGGGCGCGCGGCGTGCGGGCATCCTCTCGGTAGCACACCTGCAGGAGCTGGGCGACAATCTCGCCGGCCGAGAGATCGCGTTTCCAGCCGGCGAGTCCGCTCGCGCAGAACACGCAGCCCATGGCGCAGCCCACCTGGGTTGAGATGCAGATCGTCTTGCGTGAATGCTCCACGCCGACGCCTTCCTGTGGGACGCGGATAATCACGGTCTCGATCAGCGAGTGATCGCGGAGTTCGAGCAGCAGCTTGTCGGTGACGTCCTCGGACTGCTTGTTCAACACGAGCGTGACGGGCATCAGATCGAACGTGTCCGCCAGCCACTGGCGCAGCGGCTTGGAGAGGTTCGTCATGTCCTCCCAGGTCCGCGCCCGTTTCTTGTAGAGCCAGTCGAGGATCTGTTTCGCCCGAAAGGCCGGCTCGCCCTGCGCCCGCAGCTTCTCCGTGAGAGACTCGAGGGTCTCCCCGGTCAGCGGTGATTTCTCCGGCGTGAACTTCATGGCGGCGCAGCGTAGGTCCGTCGGAATCTGGCGCAATGGGGATCGCGGGTTTCTCCGGGGCGAAGGAGAGGGCGCGTCTCCGCCAAACTGTGTAAGTCACTTAATTTCTGGATTCCGAAGTTGCCTTCGTAGCCCGCTGCGTGAGCAGCGGGACGGCTTTAGGCGAAGCGATCAAGAAGTCCCTGTCCTCACGGACAGGGCCACGCCAATCCGTTTAACTTCGGATTCCAGGTATTACGTGACGTGGACGGTTTGAGAGAGCCGCGAAAAGAGGGAGCGGCTCGGACCGTCAGGGCTTCAGCCAGCGCACGAACCAGGCAAGCGCGGCATCCATCGATTCCGGCAGTACCTTGTGCGCGGTCTGCGGCTGAATCCGCAGGACAAAACGGTCTTCGGCCCCCGCCGCGCGATAGGCGGCGCGGGTGGCCTCGGCGCAAATTTCCACGCCGGGGAGAGGGGTGCGCGGATCGATTTCTCCATTGATGGAGAGCAGCGGCCGCGGCGCGATCAGCGGCACCATCGCCGGGCCGTCGAACTTGCCGTCGATGCCCGGCGCCACGCGGGAGTAGAAGGTGCGGACGAAGGCGGCCCCGGGATTCTTGATGCCGGATTCCTTGGCCGCGGTATCGAAGGCGGCCTGCACGGTGCCGATGCGCGACTGCCACGAGTCGTGGTCCACCGCCCAGCTAAAGCTTTCAACAGCGATGCAGGGAACGACGACGGCGACCCTGGGATCGGCGGCGGCGGCGAGGTAGGCCTCGATCCCGCCCTTCGAGATGCCGAAGAGGCCGATGCGTTTCGCATCCACGTCCTTCCGGGTCTCGAGATAGTCGACGAGCCGCATGATGTCCCACGCGGTGTCGAAGAAGAACGGCTTTTCCTTCCCGTCGCGGAAGGCGCGCAGGATGGCGTCAATGTATTCGACCGAGCCCGTGCCGGCCTGCGAGCGGGCGCCGTGATACCGGCCGTCGATCGCGACAGCGAGGAAGCCGGCCTGGGCGAGCCGCTCCAGATATTCCACCTGGGTCTCCTTGTTGCCGCCGGTGCCGTGCATCGCGATTACGACCGGACGCGGGCCGGGCAGCGTGGCGAGTTTGATCATGATGCCGGGCACGCGCACGCCCGCTTCGGAAACGAAGCTGAAGGGCGTTCGCACGAGACGGTTGGCGGTGGTGGCGCCGGCGAGCTGGGGATCGAGCGGGACGCGGGGGCGATCGAGGAGCTGCAGGAATTCGGTGCGGGAGTCGGCCATGAGAGAAGGCAGGGCGAGCAGGACCGCGGCGACGGCAGAAAGAATTCGGGAGCGGCGGAGGCCGCGCAGCGCGGGGACGAGGGGGAAAGTCATGGGGAGAACCGGGCGGGGTGGGAGAACGGGAACGTCACTGGCGAATCCACTTCTGGACGCGCCAGGTCTTGATCTCGACGGTGTAGAGGCTGCCGTCGGACTGGTCGACCGCGATGCTGTGCGCGAAGTCCAGGCGGCCGGGGGCGCGTCCGTAGCTGCCCAGCACGCCGAGGACCTTGCCCTCGAGATCGAGCTTCAGGATGCGGTTGTATTTCCCATCGCACATGAAGATCGCCTGGTCGCGGGCGGAGTAGGCGATGCCCCACGGCGCACCAATGTTCTCCCATTTGGCGAGGAACTTGCCGTCAGCGTCGAAGACCTGGATGCGTTCGTTCGTGCGGTCGGCGACATACACGCGCCCCTGCGGATCGACGGCGACGTCATGGACGAGGTTGAACTCGCCGTCGCCCTTGCCGGGGCGGCCCCACTGGCTGAGATAGTCACCGTCATTCGAATACTGCACGACGCGGCTGTTGAGGTAGCCGTCGGCGACGTACATGTTGCCGTTGGCGCGGAAGGCGACGTTGGTCGGCCGGTTAAAGCCGTCGCGCGCCTCGTTGTTGCCGGCCACGGTCTGCCGGTTGCCGAGGACCATCAGCACGCGGCCCTCGGGGCTGAGCTTGAAGAGCACGTGGCCTTCCACGTCGACGCACCAGAGATTGCCGTCCGGAGCGACGCGCAGTCCGTGGGTGGAGGCGAAGCGGATCGTGTCGGTGCTGATCGCCTTCGTCATCTTTCCGCTGCGATCCAACTGGATGAGCGGCCAGTGTCCGCGGTTGAAAACCCAGACATTGCCCTGACGGTCGACATCGACGCCGGAGCACTCGCCGAAATTGTAACCCGCCGGAAGTTTGGCCCAGGTGGGGTCGACCTTGTAGGGCAGGGCCGGTCCGCTCTTCAGTTTCGCGACGACCTCGGGGTCGGGCCGTTCGGTTCCGCGGGCGGGCGGCGCAGCGGGGGTTTGGGCGAGGGCGGAACCCGCGATCAGGAACGCGGTGCAGACAATCAGGGTGGGGATTTTCATCGGGAAACCAGGAAAGCGGCGACGTGGCCGCGGAATCGTGACGAGCCGGTTGCGGCGCGGGGGCAGGACCGAAGTTGCGTCGCGTCCGCGGCTAGGCGAGCCGAAATCGGCGGGGCGTCGAAGCGGAACGGGGCGGCGGCAAGTCACCGCCGCCCCGCGTATCCGGAGTGAAGATCAGGCCTTCGCCAGGGCGCGATTGAGCGCGCTGACGATCGCCTTGATCGAGGCGAGCTCGATGTTGGTATCGATGCCCGCGCCGTAGAGCGTGACGTTCCGGGCGGTCTTGATCTGGATGTAACTCACTGCCTTCGCCTCGGAGCCTTTCCCGAGCGAGTGTTCGGAGTAACTCTGGACTTCGAACTTCGGCAGGCTGGTCGCGCTGAGCGCCCGTACGAAGGCGTCGATCGGGCCGTTGCCGTCCGCCGAAAGCGTGTGGCTCGTCCCGTCGATCGTGATCGAGGCGGCGCAGCTCACGGCGCTGTCCCGCTCCGTCGTCTTGAAGTGCTGGAGGGCGATCGGCGTTGTCCGGTCGAGATACTCGCGGCGGAAGATCTCATGAATCGCCGTCGCGGTCAGCTCGGTGCCCTTTGCATCGGCGACCTCGTTGATGAGCTTGCCGATTTCCTTGTGCATGAGCTTCGGCAGGGCGTAGCCGAACTCGTGTTCGAGGACATACGCGACGCCGCCCTTGCCCGACTGGCTGTTGATCCGGATGATCGCGCGGTAGCTGCGGCCGATGTCGGCCGGGTCGATCGGGATGTAGAGCACGTCCCACGGTTCGTCGGACCTCTGCACGGCCCACGACTTGTTGATCGCGTCCTGGTGCGAGCCACTGAACGCAGTAAAGACGAGTTCACCCGCGTACGGCTGGCGCACCGGCACTTCAAGCCGGGTGCAGCGCTCGTAGACTTCGCGGATGCCGTTGATGTCGCTGAAGTCCAGCCCCGGATGAATGCCGTGGGTGTAGAGGTTCAGGGCGACCGTCACGATATCGAGGTTGCCGGTGCGCTCGCCGTTGCCGAACAGCGTGCCCTCGACGCGGTCGGCGCCGGCGAGCATCGCCAGTTCGGTGGCGGCCACGCCGGTGCCGCGATCGTTGTGGGTGTGCAGCGAGATGAGGGTGCAGTCCCGGCGCGTGAGGTGCGTGCTCATCCATTCGATCTGATCGGCGTGCACGTTGGGTGTCGCGTACTCGACCGTGGCCGGAAGGTTCAGGATGATCTTGTCCTCGACCGTTGGCTGCCAGACGTCCGTGACCGCCTCACAGATCTCGAGGGCGAAATCCAGTTCCGTGCTCGTGAAGCTTTCCGGGGAATACTGGAAGCGCATCCGCGTACCGGCGGCGACCAGGGCGCGGGAATGCTGCTTCACCCACGTCGTGCCCTGCGTCGCGATGCGCACGATGTCGGCGCGGGTGGCGTTGAACACGTGTTTCCGCTGGGCGGGCGAGGTGGAGTTGTAGAGATGGAAAATCGCGTTCTTGGCGCCGCGGAGCGCCTCGATGCTGCGAGTGATCAACTCCTCGCGACACTGGCAGAGGATCTGGATTGAGACATCGGCCGGGATGCGGCGCTCCTCGATGAGACGGCGGCAGAAATCGAATTCAATTTGGGAGGCGCTCGGGAAGCCGACCTCGATTTCCTTGAAGCCGATCTTCACGAGCAGCTCGAAGTACTCGAGTTTCTCCTCGACGCTCATCGGCTGCGCGAGGGCCTGGTTGCCGTCGCGCAGATCGACGCTGCACCAGATCGGTGCCTGGCGGAGGGTGCGGTTGGGCCACTGACGGTTGGGGAGGGAGACCGGCGGGAACGGCCGGTATTTCGTAACGGGAGCAGGTTGCATGACCAAAACGACTAACGAGGGTGAAAGGAAGGGAAGGGGGCGGACGTTGTCGCCGGAAATTTCCGGCCAACGGTGGATCAAGCCACCCGGAGGCGGCGATCAGAAATCAGGCCAACGCACGACCCGCCGTTCACGGCGTCCTCAAAGGTCGTGCGCGTTCGTAAGTCGAAGGGCCTGGAGCGAATCGAGCATTCGTCGTCTGCAATTAGCCGGGCGCGTGCGCAAAAGTCAAGGGGTCCGCCCGTAACGTTACTGTAACTGTATCCTCCTAGCAGCGTCTTGCTCCGTGTGCCGCCCGTTGGCTCCCTTCCTCCATGCCTCAACCCGATGCCCCGCCATTCGATTTGGCTGGCTGCCTCGAGGGCGTGCGTCGCCGGGATCAGGCTGCCGCCCGCGCGTTGGTCGATCATCTTTACCCGCTTGTCATCCGGATCGTGCGATCGCACCGGCCGCGGCGGGTCGCGGAGGAAGATCTCGCGCAGGACATCTTTCTGAAAATGTTCACGCGTATCGAACAGTATCAGGGAGCCGTGCCCTTTCCTCATTGGGTCTCACGGATCGCAGTCACGACCTGCATCGATCAGCTCCGCGCCCAGAAGCGGCGCCCGGAGTTCCGCTGGGCGGATCTGTCGGAAGGCGAGGCGGACGTGGCGGAGGCGGTGATGACCAACGAGAACGACGTTGCGGTCAACGACGCCATGGCGGCCCACGAACTCGTGCACCGGCTCCTGGATCAATTGAACCCGGACGATCAGGTCGTCATCCGGCTGCTCGACTTGGAACAGAAGTCCATCGCCGAAATTGCCACCCTGACCGGCTGGAACCAATCCCTGATCAAGGTCCGGGCATTTCGCGCCCGCCGAAAACTGCGCCGCCTCTTTCTTGACCTGCAACGCGAGGAAAACTCATGAAATCGAATCAAACCCTTGACGCCTGGTCGCGCCTGGCGGAGGCAGTCCGGGCAGTGCCGGATGACCGGCCGACCGCGGCTCCGTTTGGCTTTTCGACCCGGGTCGCGGCTCTCGCGCTGGGGGCCGAGCGCTTCAAGGCGTCCCTCCTCGAGCGTTTTGCGTTCCGGGCGATCAGTTGTGCGTGCCTGCTGGCGATTGGCAGTGTCCTGCTGAATTTCTCCGCGATCACCGCGGAAGTCAGAGTCGAGGCGGTGGCCGACGACGATGATCTCGTCGCAGTCCTGCTCGCGGAGTAAACTACATGGACAAACCCTGGAAAGTCATCGTGGCGTTTGTCGCCGTATTCATGGCCGGCTCGGTCTTCGGCGGCTTCTTCGCGCTGCGCATCGGCCGGCAGGTCGCGGAGCAAAATCGCCCCGGGGGCATGGCGGCGAATCCGGCCGCTTTCGCGCAGCCCGCGGGGCCGCAATTGTTGCGGCGTTTTGCGGAGCGGCTCGAACTCACGGACGAGCAGCGGGAGAAGCTTCGTCCGGTCGTAAGTCGCGCGGAGGAGCAGCTCGGTCGCATCCGGCAGACTTCGCTCGAGCAGACCGAGACAATCCTGCGCCGGATGCAGCAGGAATTTCGCGCGGCGCTGACACCCCAGCAGATTCGCACGCTCGATCGGCTGCAGCGGATCCAGAACGAGAATCTGCGGCGGGAACGCGAGCAGCGGCAGCGTGCTCAAAATTTTGGTCCCGGTCCCCAGCCGGGCATGCCGGTTCGTCCCGGTGGTCAGAATCGCCCCTTCAATCAGCGGAACGAAGGGAATTGGGGACCGCCAAATCAGCCGGGAGCGTACGGTCCGCCCAACCGGAGGTTCGAAGGACCTGCACCCGGTCCCCGGCCAGAGTTCAATCGCGACCAACCGGGCGAGCCAAACCAAGGCCCCATCGGACCGCCCGAAGGTCCGGGGCAAGGTCCCGTTGGTCCGCCCGGGGGTGAGCCGCGCCCGGCGCTGTGACGCCAGGACGGCGGCGAATTGAATCAAGTTAAGAGTTGCGCGCCCGGACAAGGCACGCATGGTCCGCGTCGGCCAGGTGCCATGCATGGGCAGGCGCGTGAACTCCGCCAGGACCGGAAGGTAGCAACGGCAACGACGTTCTCCCAGTGCCGTGGAGTGCCTGGCCACTTTCATTTTTCGTTTTGGGGTTCTCGCGCGCCGTTCCGGCGCTTTAGCTCGTTCCAGTGTCCACCTCTCCCGCGTACCAAGTCATTGCCCGCAAATGGCGGCCGCAGACGTTCGATGACGTCGTGGGCCAGGATCATGTGGTGCGCACGCTAAGGAACGCGATTAGCCGGAATCGCATCGCCCACGCTTACTTGTTCGTCGGACCGCGCGGCACCGGCAAGACCTCGACGGCGCGGATTTTTGCGAAGGCGCTCAACTGCACGGGCGGCCCGAAGGCCGACTTCGACGTCAACGATCCGGCGTGTCTCGCCATCGCCGAGGGTTCGCACCTCGACGTGGTGGAAATCGACGGCGCCTCCAACAACGGCGTCGATCAGGTGCGCGACCTGCGCGAGACCGTGCGTTACGCGCCGGCGCAGGGGAAATTCAAGATCTACATCATTGACGAGGTGCACATGCTCTCGGCCGCCGCGTTCAATGCGCTGCTGAAGACGCTCGAGGAGCCGCCGGCGCATGTGAAGTTCGTCTTCGCGACCACCGATCCGCAGAAGGTGCTGCCGACGATTATTTCCCGTTGCCAGCGCTTCGACCTCAAGCCGATCCCGGACGACCTGATCGGGCTGCGGCTGAAGTCGATTGCGAAGGAGGAGAAAATCAAAATCACCGACGCGGCCGTGGCGTGCATCGCCCGGCTGGCGGATGGGGGCATGCGCGACGCGCAATCGATCTTCGACCAGATGATTTCGTTTTGCGGCGGCGAAATCGCCGAACCGGACGTCCTCGATGTCTATGGACTCGTGGCCGCGGAGAAAATCGCGGATCTGGCGGCGGCGCTCGCGGCGGGTGATCACCGGAAGCTCGTGGCGATCGTGGACGAATGCGATGCGGCCGGCCGCGATCTCGTCCGGCTGCTGATCGACTTGCAGGCTCATGTCCGCCTCGCGGTCCTCGACTCGATTGCGCAGGGTGGCAAGAGCGAGCGGCTCGGTGGCGTCGCGATGTCCACCGAACAACTGACGCGCCTGCTGGACGGCCTGCGCGAAGGCGAGGGCAGCGTGAAGCTGGGCCTGGCGGAGAAGATCAATTTTGAGGTCACGCTGCTGAAGGCCGTGGAAGCGAGTCGCTCCCGGGCCATCGACAGCCTGATCAAGGAACTGACTGCGCTGGCGGATGAACCCGGCGCGGCCGATTCCGCCGGCGGCTCAAAAAAAAAGCCCTGATTGATCGGCTCGAGGTCCGCCTCGCCGGCGACCAGCAGTTAAGCGCGGTGGCGCTGGCGGCAAGTCGCGCCAAACCTGATCCGAAGGCTGAATTCGGGTCGACCGTGAGGAGCCCGGCCTTCGTGCCGGCGCCGGTCGCGACCAAACCAGCACCCGTGGCCGTGTCTCCTGCACCAGGGGAAGGCGGGGAGGAGAGCGTCGAGTCGGTGGACGAGATGGCCGAGTCGGCCTTCCGGGCCGAAGCGCGGGAGCGCGGGGAATCGTTGGTGCCGGTGGCCGCGCCGGTCGCTGAGGCGGAAGATTCCGGTCCACCCACCGGACCGCTCCCGCCCTTGAATTCGCTCGTGCAACGGATTCCGGCCGAGGTGCGTGAAACGCTCGAAGAACTTTTTCGCGCCAAATTTGTGACGGTGCGTCACGTGCCGGCGAAGGCCCTGAAGCCGAAGTAAGGGGGCGGTTGTCGCCTCAGACGGGCCAGCTCGAACCGAGTTCGGTGCGTCCGCTGACTGACTGCAGATAGAGGTATGTCTCGACGCCGCGTCCGCCGAAGGGCGGCCGCAGGGCCACGGGAACCCGTTGATAAAGTCCCTGGTCGACGCCTTCGAACGCATCGAGGCGGCGCAGGGAATTCGAGTCGACCGACCATACCTCACCGGTCACGCCGGGACGATCCCCCGAAGCCGCCACCATCCCGGGATAGTCGCCCAGATCGAAGAGGCGGTAGCCGGCAATCGTTTGCGCGGTTCCAACGAACTCCTGCCCGTCGAGCTGGCGGTGATTGCTCCCGCCGCGCTTCAACGTTCCGTAGACGAAGATCAGCGGCATCGGGACTGGCGCCTACGCGAATGCCTGGCCGGCGGTGACTCCGATCACGACGGCGGTCGTGTTGTCCCGGCCGGACGTCTTCACGGACTCGTTCACCAAGCGTGCGGCGGGACCGAGATTTGGGTCGTCCGTCCGAATAATTTCCTCGAGCTGGCGATCCCAAAGTCCGTCCGTGAGCCCATCGGAGCAGATGAGGAAACGGTCGCCAGGGTGATAGGCGAGGGCGCCGAGTTGGGGCTCGACGAATTGCTGGCCGGCGCCGAGGGACTGCTGCAGCGCGTTGCGGCGCGGGTGAGTGCGGGCTTCGCGTTCGTTGAGTTCACCGCGGCGCCGGAGCCAGCCGACGTGGCTGTGATCCTCGGAAACCTGCACCAGGCCGCCAGTGACCGGCAGATGATAAATCCGACTGTCGCCCACGTGACAGAAATACAGCCGATCCAGGGTAAACCAGCAGAGGCTCAGAGTGGCGCCCATGCCCGCGCACTCTTCATAGGAGTAACCGAGTTTGAGCAGGTCGTGGTGAATCTGCGACACGAGTTCGGCCAGCAAACCGGTTTGACGAGTCTCGTCGGCGGTTCCGTCGCGGCGGAAGGCGCGGGGGAACAGCCGCGTGATCCGGTCGACGGCGATGCGGCTGGCGAACTCACCGGATTTGGCGCCGCCCATGCCGTCGCTGACGGCGAAGACGAAATCGCTCTCCGCGAGCGACGCGCGTCCGGACTTGCCGAGAAAGCGCACCTCGTGGCGATCGACGCTGAGCGCGAGAAAGACATCCTCGTTGTTGGGCCGAACGCGGCCCGGGTGGGTCAGTCCGGACCATTGCAAGTCTGGGGCGGGGAAGGGCGGTACTGGACTCATCAACCAGAAGGCTTGAGGGAAATTTGGCGTCCGTTGCCGTCATCAAGGATGGTCGCGAACTCGAAATCGATGATGCAGAAACGGCCGTCCGACACCCGGTAGGTGATGTTCCGGAGTTCCCGATCCTCATGGCGGACCCCGTATTGTTCCAACTCGGCAAAGACCTCCCGCTGGCGCTCATCGTTCAACTGGTCCACCCGCCGCCCGCAATTGGTGGTCACGATCTTAAGCGAGTCGGGTTCGACCTCGACCAACTTGGGCACGAAGGTGCAGCCTTTGGCCTCCAGATACCTCAACACCCGGACTTCGTGGTCGAACCGTTCCTGCGCCTGATGGCCGCGGAAGGTCTTGTGCACCCTCCCATCATACCCAATGCGCACGGTGGCTCGGGCGGTATCCTTGATGTCGTGCATGGTGCGTTTTGGAGTGTCGGAGAGCTGGCGGAAGCATGGCAAGCGCCAGAGCCACCCATCGACCGCGTTGCTGGACCAGAAATTTGTCATGAATGAAACTTCTGGTTGCCTCTGGCACATTAGCTGCTGATTTCGAACGAACTTCTTCCGCCGATTTTTGACGGTAGAAACCCCTCCTCATCGCACTGTTAGACCTCGGCTCAACCTGGATTATCGACTACCTATCATGGCCAAATACAAATTGGAATACATCTGGCTCGACGGTTATACGCCTCTGGCGAGCCTTCGCAGCAAGACGCAGATCAAGGAATTCGCCAGCTTTCCGAAGCTCGCCGATTTGCCCCTCTGGGGCTTTGACGGCAGCTCGACCCAACAAGCGGAGGGCAAGAGTTCCGACATCGTACTGAAGCCGGTCGCGGTGTTCCCGGACTCGACGCGCAAGAACGGCGTGCTCGTGATGTGCGAAACCTTCCTCCACACCGGCGAGGCGCATCCGTCGAATTCCCGCGCCACGATTCCGGATGATCCGGACACGTGGTTCGGTTTCGAGCAGGAGTACTTCTTCTACAAGGATGGCTCTCCCCTCGGTTTCCCCAAGGGCGGTTACCCGGCCCCGCAGGGTCCGTACTACACCGGCGTCGGCTACAAGAATGTCGGTTCCGTTGCCCGCGACATCGTCGAGCAGCACATCGATATCTGCCTCGATGCCGGGATTAACCTCGAGGGCATCAATGCCGAGGTCGCCAAGGGTCAGTGGGAATTCCAGATCTTCGGCAAGGGCTCCAAGAGCGCGGCCGATCAAATGTGGGTTGCCCGCTACATCCTCGCCCGTCTGTGCGAAAAGTATGAGATCGATATCGAATGGCGCTGCAAGCCGGTGCTCGGGCCGTTCAACTCTCCGCTCGACTGGAACGGTTCCGGCATGCACTCGAATTTCTCGACCAAGCATATGCGCGAAGTGGGCGGCAAGGCCTACTTCGAGAAGCTGATGGCCGCGTTCAACAAGCATCGCGACGAGCACATTGCCGTGTACGGCCCGGAGAATCATCTCCGCCTCACCGGCCTCCACGAGACGCAGTCGATCGACAAGTTCAGCTACGGCGTCGCCGATCGTGGCGCGTCGGTCCGCGTGCCGCACAGCTTCGTCAAGGCCGACTACAAGGGCTACCTTGAAGATCGCCGTCCGAACTCCGCCGCGGACCCGTACCTGGTTGCGGGCCGGATTCTGACGACGATTCTGACCGTCCCCACGACCTGAGTCCCGGATCCTTTCTTCCAGGGCGTCGCCTTCACGGGCGACGCCTTTTTTTTGCCCGGCGGGAAGGATTTTTTCGCTCGGAGCGATCGCCCGCCGCCGGCAAGGTGGACGCCCATGTCACGCGCCGAACCGCCCTCCCAACTCACGAATTGGGATTGGGCGCAGTCCGCGCTGCTCGCCTGCAATCTCGTCTGGACGACGCTCAGCCTCGGCGGGTACCGACCGGAAACGATGACCGTCACGGTGGCACTGACCGGGCTCATGCTCGCGGTCCATGCCCTCGCCGTTGGGATCGAGGGACGGCGCATTCATCCCGCCGCTGTGTCCTGGATTCCGTTTCTTGGCTACGCGCTGTGGAACGTGCTTTGGGTTACGCCGGTGCGCTGGCTGGGTTGGTTCGACTGGCTCGCGTGGGTGAACATGGCTGCGGTTTTCTGGGTCGCGCTGCACCTCCTTCGCGATCGCCGGCCACGGCGGGCGGTCTTCTTCGTGCTCATCGGACTGGCGCTCGTCGGCGTGCTGCTGGCGTGTTACCAACGCTTCGTCGATCCAAAGTGGCTGATGCTGGGTCGCGTGCAGATTGCCGAATATCACGGTCGCGCGAGCGGTCCATTTGGCATTCCCAACAGTCTCGCCGCGTTTCTACTCCTGCTGCTGCCGGCGACCGGCTGGCTGGCCGGGCGAAGCGGTGCGACCAGCGTCGAACGCGTCGGCTGGGGCTGGGTTACCGCCGTGCTGCTGCTGGGATTCGTGCTCACGATCAGCCGGGGAGGCTGGATTGCAATGGGTGTCGCCCTCACGGCCTGGCCGCTCTTCGGGCGGCGCGGACGCTGGACCCGGAAACTCATTTACTCGGCGGGAGCGCTCGCCGCGACGGCGCTACTGGCGGGCATCGTCATCGCCACCGTGCCGAAGGCTCGCGAGCGTTTTGTCCGGCTCGCAAATCAATCCGGCGAACGCTCCCGCCCGATCATGTGGCGCGCGGCATGGGATCTCTTCGAATCGTCCCGGCTCTGGGGCACGGGCGGCGGAAGTTACAATGTCGTGTTCGAGCGATCGCGACCGGAGCAGTTCCTCGACGACCCGCAGTGGGCGCACAACGAGTATCTGAACACGCTCAGTGATTACGGTCTCGTTGGCTTCGGGCTCGCGGTGGGCGGAATTGGCTGGGTGGGGATCGGCTGCGTTAGGCGACGCCCGAAAACTGAGATGAAGTGGAAGGCGGATTGGACCGAGGATCCTGGACTGACGACCGCGCTCACGATCGGTCTCGTCGCGTTTGCGGTGCAGATCTCGTTTGATTTCCATCTCAAGATTCCGGCGCTTGCGATGACCGCGGCGACGATCGTCGCCTGGATCGTCAGGAGTTGCTGGCCGGACTTGCGCGAAGTGAAAGCGGGTGAGTCGCGACGAACTGGTTTAGTGGTCGTGGTGGCGGGAACCGCGGTCGTGGCCGGCGGATGGTTCGTCATTCCCCTTGGGTGGGGCGAGGCGCTGCGTTACCGGGCGCGGCAGGAAATCGATCAACTGGCCCTCGTCGCCGTCACGGATCCGGTCCGGAAAGCCCGGATCGAGTACGCGCACGCGGAGCTGGAGCGGGCGGTGCGACTTAGTCCGCGTAACGGGCAGGCGTGGGCCGATCTCGCCTACGCCGCCTCCCTTCAGCCTCTGGTCGAGTCGGCGCGCCGCGAACATTGGGGCAGGATTGCCGAATCCGCTGCGGATCGTGCGCTTGCGCTCTCGGCGGTCCACGCCGAGTTCTGGGTCCGCCGCGGCGTGGCGCGCGATCTTCAGGGTCGCTGGCTTGGGGCCGGTGATGACTTCGGGCGGGCAATCGAGCTGGCGCCGCGAAATGCGTGGATTTGGTATTATCAGGCCGAGCACCTGAGTCGTCGCTCGAACGCGCATGGACTGCGCGACTCGGCGCTCGCGTTCTGTTTGCGTCTTGACCCTGGAAATTCGGCGGGGCTAGCGTTGCGCCAGCGTTTGGCAATTAGCCAAAATGTTCCGTAAGCCTGATTTCGCATGCACCAACGAATCCTGTCCTGGCTGATCTTGGGCGTCTTTGGCGCCTTGATCTCAGTTCGTGCCCAGGCACCAAATCCCGCCCCGGCGGCCGCCGCGACCATGCCCGCGGGACTCGTGCTCGTCGCGAAGGTCGCGGGTACAGTGGAGATGACCGTTGACGGTACGCGCACCGCCTTGAAGCAGGATGATCGCATTCCACAGGCCGCGAAGGTGAGCACGGCCGCGGGCTCAAGTGCCGTCCTGGTATTTTCCAACGGTGCGACCACGCAGCTCGGCGAGGATTCGGAGTTGGTGATTCAGGAATTTCTGCAGGACCCGTTCGCGAGTACGATCCAAGTGGCGAATCTCGAGGAGGAACCCACGGCTTCCCGCACGAGACTTTCGCTGACGAAGGGCGAGTTGATCGGAAACGTAAAGAAGCTCCGGCATGATCGCGGGTCGGTCTTCACGATTGAAACTCCGGTCGGCGCGGCCGGTATTCGCGGCACGACCTTCCGAATCGTATTTCGGCCGCAGGGGACCGGGCTCGCGTTTTTCAGCCTGAGCACCGTCGAGGGTAACGTGGCCTTCCAGCAGCCGGGTGCCGGCGGCAATGGCGGCGCCGGCGGAGCCGGTGGTGCCGGTGGTGCCGGTGGTGCCGGGGGTGCCGCTGATCCCAATGCCGGTGGAACAGGCGGCGCGGGCGGTGCCGGAGGCACTCCTGATCCCAACGCCGGTGGTGCAGGTGGCAACGGCGGCGCCGGTGGCAATGCGGGTGGTGCGGGCGGCGCTGGCGGAACAGGTGGCGGCGTTTCGGTCGGCGGCGGCCAGGAAGTCGTCATCACGGTCAGCGTGACCGTCAATCCGACGACGGGTCAGGTCACGATCACTGCTCCTCCGACCTTCACCTCGAGTTTGGTTGTGCCGATTAGCGCGACGACCCAGGCGGCCGTCGTGCAACAGGCGCAGACGATGGCCGTGGCGGTGGCCGCGGCGACATTCACTTCACCGACTTCCAATCCCGGCGCGGGTGGGGCGGGAGGCGCCGGAGGCGCCGGGGGTACGGGCGGCACGGGTGGTGATGGCGGCACGTCCGGCACCACCGGCTCAACGAGTGGCGGCAGCAACAATTCCGGCACCGGTGGTACGGGTGGTACAGGTGGAACGGGCGGCACGGGAAATTCCGGCAACTCCGGTTCGAATACGAATAACAATTCGAACAACAACACGGGGACCGGTGGGACCAACACGCCGCTGCCCCCAACCGCGCCGGCGCCGCGCGTCACGACCGGCGACGGACAGCCGGGCGGCTGAGCGAGGCGAGTCCGCGACGCGAACGGAAATCTGCTTCCGTTCGCGGAGGGCGGTACCTAGCGTGCGCGCAATGCCCCCGACCAAGAAGGCCAGGTGGATCGGCCACCTCCGCTGGTTGCTCCTGCTTCCCATTCCGGTCCTCTGGTGCGTTGTCGATAACTACGGCTGGCTGACGTTTCTCGAAAACAAGGCGGTCGACTGGCGCTTCGAATACCGGGGCGAGCTCGATTCGCCGGTGAAGATTGTCTACGTCGACATCGACACGCTTTCGCTAAACGAGATCGGCGGTTTTCCGTGGAGCCGGACCTATTTCTCCCGCGTGGCGTCAGCGCTCGTGAACGAGTCGAAGGTCAAGGCGATTGGCTTCGACATCGTTTTCTCCGACGAAGGAGTCGCGGAGTCAGTCGACCGGAGAAAGCTCGTGCTCGGGAACGCGGAGTTTGGCCGCTACCTCATGAAGCAGCCCCCCGTGGTGCTCGCGGCTTCCTACGCCGGCCAGGTTTTCCTCGACGTCAACGGCAAGGTGAAGGAACGGGCGCTTCCGATCATGTCCTCGGAGACCCGGCCACTCAGCTTGATCGAACCTCCGGAAACGCCGGAGTTCGAGACGAGCGCGGATCCCAACAAGCAGCAGCCTTGGACGCCGCCCGTGGCCATCGGGCTCATCGATACCCTTGGGAACGGCACGCGGACGGTGCCGGTCTGGGCGCCGAACAACACGAACATCACCTACTATCACATGGCGGTGCAACTGGCCCGGCTCTACTGGGGCTTGGGGCCGGAATCGCTCCGCCTGCGCCCGGACGGACTCGACTTCGTCCGTTCCGACGGCGCGATCATGCGGACGGTTCCCCTCGTCCGCGGACAACTGCTCGAGGTGAACTGGTTCACGCGGTGGTTTTCATCCCGGACCGCGCATGTCGAGTTCTCCACGGTTTATAAATTTGCCGAGGCTCTGACCTCGAAGGATCCGGAGGAGCAGAAACTCGCGAAAGATTTTTTCGCCCAGGAAGAGTTCCGCGATGCCGTGGTGCTCGTCGGTCCCGTCGATCCGCTCTTCCAGGATCTTGCGCCCACTTCGCTCGACGACGCGATGGTGCCGAAAGTGGGGGTGCACGCCAATCTGCTGAAGACGATCGTGTCGGGCGAGTTCCTCCAACGGCTCACTCCGGCGACGAATTACGCCATCGTCTTCGGGCTCACGCTGGTGGTGACGATCCTCTCGATCGCCGGCGGCGCGCGGGCGCTCTTCGCTAAAATCATGGCGGTGCTGGCGGTGGGAACCTACGTCGCCCTCGTGTTCCAGTTCTTCAAGGGCAGCCACCTCGTGCTGCCGCTGACGGCGCCGCTGGGCGCGGCATTCACGACGAGTTTCGCCGGACTGATCTGGCAGGTCATCGACGAACAAAAGGCCAAGGGCCGCATTCGCGGAATGTTCGGTGCCTACGTTTCGCCCCAGCTCGTCGACCGGATGGTCGAGTCCGGCGAGGACCCTCAGCTCGGCGGACATGAAGACCAAATCACCGCCTACTTCAGCGACATCCAGTCATTCTCCGCGTTCTCCGAAAAACTGCCCCCGGCGCAACTGGTGGAACTGATGAATGAATACCTGACGGCCTGCACCGACATCGTGCAGGCGCAGGGGGGAACCCTCGATAAGTACATCGGCGATGCGGTCGTGGCGATGTTCGGGGCGCCGATTCCGCTGCCGGACCACGCGTTTCGCGCCTGTGTGGCGACCCAGCTCGTTCATCAGCGACTCGGTGAACTGCGCGAGAAGTGGAAGCACGAGGGCGAGAAGTGGCCGGAGATTGTCTGGAAGATGCAATCGCGCATTGGCCTCAACAGCGGCCTGGCGACCATCGGCAACATGGGCAGCCGGACCCGTTTCAATTACACGATGATGGGCGACAACGTGAATCTCGCGGCCCGCATGGAGTCGGGTTCAAAGAGCTGGGGGGCCTACACGATGGTCACTGAAGCAACGAAGCTGGCGTGCCAGAAGCAGGATCCGGAGCGCGTCGTTTTCCGCGCCTTGGGCCGCATCCAGGTGATGGGACGATCCCAGGCAGTGCCGATTCACGAAATTGTCGGACTCAAGGAGGCGCTCCCGCCGAATGCGGCTGAATGCATCGGCCTCTTTGAGGAGGCGATGGTGAAATACTATACGCGCGATTGGGACGCGGCGCTCGCCTTGTTCAAGCGTAGTGCCGAGTTCGAGCCCAACCAGCCGGGTAAGACCCCGGGTGTGAAAACCAATCCTTCGCTCGTGTACCAGCGAATCGTCGAGGACTACCGCCGCGTGCCCCCCGCTCCGGAGTGGAACGGCGTGTACGTCATGACCGAGAAATGAAAAAGCCGGCGGAGGTTCCGCCGGCTTGTGAGAGACGAGACGCGTGGTCGTTACTTCAGGAGCATTTCCTTCACCGACCGGCCCGCGGGAATCATGGGCAGCACGTGTTCGGTGTAGGGAACGACCACGTCGAGGACGTAAGGGCCGTCGTGATCGAGCATCTCCTGAATCGCGGCCTTGAGTTCGCTCTTCTTGATGACCTGGCGGCCCTTCACGCCGAAGCCCTCGGCGATCTTGACGAAGTCCGGATAGAGCGCGGCGGGATTGTCGGGGCTGCCGACATTGGTTTCGTCGCCAAGGATCGTGTTGCCGCGGACGCTGCCGTAAAAACGATCCTCCCACTGCACGACCATGCCGAGGTGCTGGTTGTTTAGGATCATCGCCTTGGCCGCGATTTTCTCGATGCGCGCGGTGGCGAGTTCCTGGACGTTCATCACGAAGGAGCCGTCACCGTCGATGTCGATGACCTGCTTGTCTGGGAACGCGACCTTGGCGCCGAGCGCGGCGGGATAACCAAAGCCCATGGCGCCGAGGCCGAGCGAGCTGATGTAACGCCGGGGCTCGTTGAAGCGGTAGAACTGGGCCGCCCACATCTGATGCTGGCCGACTCCGGTCGTGATGATCGCGTCGCCCTTGGTCAGCTCATACAACGCCGCCACGGCCTCCTGCGGGACGATGTGCTTGCTCGTCTCGTAGCTGAAGGGGTGCTCCTGCTTCCACTTCGCAATCTGCGCGTGCCAGGCCTTGGTTTCCGGCGGCGTGAACTTGTGCGCGGCGGCGAGTTCGTTCAGCCGCACCAGGGCCGGCTTGATGTCACTGAGGATCGCGAGTTGGACGCGCTTGTTCTTGTTGTGCTCGGACGCGTCGATGTCGATGTGGACGATCTTCGACTGCGGCGCGAACTTGGTCGTGTCACCGGTGATGCGATCGTCGAAGCGGGCGCCGAAGCAGAGCAGCAGATCGGCCTGATCCACCGCCCAGTTGCCGTAGGCGGCGCCGTGCATGCCGAACCACTGCATCGAGAGCGGATGGGATTCCGGGAACGCGCCGAGACCCATGAGCGTGGTGGCAACCGGCACGTTGGTCTTCTCGGCAAACGCGCGCAGATCACCGTGCGCTTCGGCCGAAATGACTCCGCCGCCGACGTAGAGCACCGGGCGTTTGGCGTCCGCAATCAGTGCGAGCACCTGCTTGAGCTGTTCATCGGTCGCGTGCTGGGTCGCGTTGGCGTAGCTGCTGCGGAATTCGACGGCCGCCGGATAGACGGGCTGGAACTTCGCCTGCTGAACGTCCTTTGGAATATCGATCACCACCGGTCCGGGCCGTCCGCTGCGGGCGAGGTGAAATGCCTCCTTGAAAATCCGCGGAAGGTCCTTCGCGTCCATCACGAGGTAGGAGTGCTTCACGATCGGCAGCGTCATGCCGTAGAAGTCGGTCTCCTGAAACGCCATCTTGCCGATGTACTTCGAGTACACCTGACCGGTGATGGCGACCAGCGGGATGGAATCCATGTAAGCGTCCGCGATTGCCGACACGAGGTTGGTCGCGCCGGGTCCGCTGGTGGCCATGCACACGCCGACTTTGCCGGTGGCGCGGGCGAAGCCCTCGGCCGCAAATGAGCCACCCTGTTCGTGCCGGGGCAGGATCGTGCGAATCTTGTCGGTCCGGGCGAGAGCCTGGTGCAGCTCTTGGGAAGCGCCGCCCGGGTAGGCGAAGATGACGTCGACACCCTCACGGATCAGGCACTCGACGACGCAGTCGGCGCCCTTCATTTCAGGGCCGATCTCGGCCTGGGGAAACGCGGCGGGAGAGGTGATGTCTTTTTTCATGGCGGTGCTTCGATAAAAAGCCGGTTAGCAAAAACGATGGGGGGCGGAAGTGGCAAGCCCGGCGATGGTCTTTCCTCCTGACGGAAGTGACCGGTGCCGCCCGGAGCCAACCGTTCGTTCCGGGTGGCTCCGTACGACCGGCGCCGCGGAAAAAGGCTGGCGAATTTGTCCGTCAACCGCAGGGTGCGGCGATGCTCAAGCTGCTCTTCATCGGCGACATCGTGGGCCGGCCAGGCCGGGATGTCGTGGCCGAGCGGCTGCCGCGCCTGCGGACGGAGCGTTCGATCGATTTCGTGATTGCGAACGCGGAAAACGCCGCCGCCGGGGCCGGCATCACCGGGTCCATCGCCAAGTCCATTCTCGGCTGCGGCGTCGATGCCATCACCCTTGGCGATCACGTCTGGGACCAGCGCGGCTGGGAAAACGAGATCGGTCAGATCGAGCACGTTTGCCGGCCCGCCAATCTCCCGAAGTCCTGTCCGGGCTGGGATCACCTCATCATCTCGGCCCGCGGCTTTCGCGTCGCGGTGTTCACGGTGCTCGGCCGGACGTACATGAACTTGAAGGCTGAGTGTCCGTTTCTCGCGGCCGACCGGATGGTCGAACAACTCAAAGGGCAGGCGGACGCGGTGATCGTGGAAATTCACGCGGAGGCTACATCGGAGAAACAAGCGCTCGGCTGGCACCTTGACGGACGGGTCACGGCGGTCCTTGGCACCCACACCCATGTCCCGACGGCCGACGCCTGCGTGCTGCCGAAAGGGACCGCGTTCATGTGCGACGTCGGTATGACCGGGCCCTATGCCAGCGTGTTGGGACGCGAGGTGCGTCCGGTGATTGACCGCTTTGTCGACGGCATGCCGCGGCGGTTTGAGGTGGCGACCGAGGACGTGAGAATGTCCGCCGCGCTGATCGAGATCAGTCCGTCGATGGCGCGCGCCGAGAAGATCGAACTCGTCACGGTCCGGAAGTGATTCCGGACGGGAGTTGGCGCTAGAGCAGACTAAGTTGAAGTGTAGCCGACCAGAAATTGCGGGCGCGCACGAGGCACGCCCCTACATCGATTGGCATTTCGTGTTGGGGCGTGCCTCGTGCACGCCCAAATCTGACTACGGCATTCTTTAACCCGCTCTAGCTGCGCACCGCGCCGGCTTCCTCGTAAACGCCGAGGTGGCGATAGCGCTCGTACCGCGCGTCGACGAGCTGATCGAGATTCAGGGCTCGCAGATCGTTGAGATGCTTCTGCAGCGCGTACTTGAGGGCGGCCGCCGCCTGCGCGGGATCGTTGTGAGCCCCGCCCGGCGGCTCGGGGATGACCTCGTCCGCCACGCCCAGCTTCTCGAGATGATCCGCGCTGACCTTCAAGGCCTCGGCGGCCTTCGGGGCGGCGGCGCCATCCTTCCAGAGGATCGCCGCGCAGCCCTCGGGAGTGATGACCGAGTAATAGCTGTTTTCAAACATCAGCACCCGATCCGTCACCCCGATGCCGAGCGCGCCTCCGGAACCGCCTTCGCCGACTACAACGGAAAGCGAGGGTGTGCGCAGCATGGCAAACTCGCGGAGGTTGACCGCGATGGCTTCTGAAACGTGACGGGCTTCGGACTCGACGCCCGGAAACGCTCCCGGGGTGTCGATAAAGGTCAGCAGCGGCAGGCGAAACTTCTCGGCCAGTCGCGCGAGGCGCAGTGCCTTCCGGTAACCCTCGGGCTGCGGCATGCCAAAGTTGCGCACGATCCGCTCCTTGGGATCACGGCCTTTCTGCTGGACGATGAGCATGACGGCATCGCCGTTGAAAAACGCCGTGCCGCCGATGATGGCGCGGTCGTCGTTGAATTGGCGGTCGCCGTGAAGCTCCTGGAAGCCCGTGCAAACCGCCTCGATGTAGTCGAGCGCGTAGGGCCGCTTCGGGTGGCGGGCGATCTGGACCTTCTGCCAGGGCGTCAGGTTCGAGTAGATCTCCCGGCGGGTCGTATCGATTTTCTTTTCGATCGCCTGGATTTCGCTGGCGAGGTCCACGTTCGTCTCGATCGAACGCTGGCGCAGGTCGTCGAGCTGCTTCGCGAGTTCGCGCAACGGCTTTTCAAACTCCAACACGTAGGCCGGGGCTTCCATAGAAGAGGCGACATTAGGGATCGGCGGCGATCGCTGTCAACGGGCCGACTCCCGGCCGCCACGTATCCCGTGATTGCAATTCGGCGGCAGCCTGGCCAGCCCGTTACGGTAAACTCAAACGGCTAACTTTACCTGCGACCCGATCGGTGTATGGTCGCGCCCACCATGAGCCGTAGTTCCCCCGTTTCGGTCCTCGGTGCGCTGGCGATTATCCTGATGGCTGGCTGCGCTTCCTCCCAAATGTCGCGTATCGATCGCAACCGCGATGCGTACGAGACGTGGCCGGTCGAAGTGCGTCAGTCGATTCTCGACGGCAAGGTCGAGCAGGGCATGACGCCTGAAATGGTCGAGGTTGCGTGGGGTCGCCCCACCGAAATCGAGTCCCAGGGCGGACCGGGCAATGAAGTGTGGGTGTACAAGTCCGGCGGCGACGACGGCAGCGTTCTTTATCCGAATGGGGCGAGCTACCCGGCGGGCGGCGTTTATGGTGGCAACCGCCCGAGCATCGGCGTGGCCGTTGGCAACGGCGGCGTGCTCGGCGGTGGCGTTGGAATCGGCGGCGGCGGGATGGGCTATCCAGGCGGTGGCATGGGTTACCCGGGTGGCGGCATGGGCTACCCCGGAGGTGGTTATCCCCGGGCCGGGATGGGCGGCCCGGTCATGGTCAGCGGGCCGACTCCGCCCGACGTGAAGGAAGTCGTTTTCCGGAATGGCGTCGTCTACAAGGCGGACAGCCCGGTTCCTTGATCTGGCGGGCCGGCTTCAGTGGCCGAGCATCTTGTAATCGAGCACCGTGTGGCTGATGAACCCGGCCGCGAGTGCGCTGCGGTCGGTCATCGGTTCGGGTGGTGACAGGTCGTCGCCCAGCCGGAAAATCAAACGGTGCGTGCCATCGTCGGCGGCCGGAGTGAACAACCCGGGAACCACGACACGCGCCGGTACCGTGCGCTGCACCGGGGTGTCCGGTCGGCACTGCATCGGGAAGTTGACGTTGTGGACGATGAAGCTGCGCGGGAGCGTGGCCGCCGTGAACTGGGGCGCGAGCCGGGCGGCATGGGCGGCTGAGATCCGTACTTGCGTCTGCAGTGCCGGAGTGGGGCGACCGCCGGCGGCCTTGAATTCATCGAAGAGCGCCGGGCTCATGTCTTGGGAAAAGGCGATGGCCGGGAGGCCATGGAGCGCGCCTTCCCAGGCGCCGGCGATGGTGCCGCTCGCGATGATGAAACCGAGGGAGACATTCAGACCGACGTTGATGCCGCTGAGCACCGCATCGATCTTCAGATCGCGCGCCAGCAGATGGTCGATCGCAATGTTCACCGCGTCGCAGGGCGTGCCGTCGGCGATCCAGGTCGGGCAACCCAGTCCGCAGTCGGCCGCGGCGACGTGGACTGGCCGGTTGCGCGATTTCGCCGCGCCGATCCAGCTTTGCTCCCGCTTGGGCGCGACGACGTAGACCTCATGACTGGCGGCGCGCAGCGCGTGCACCAGTTCGTGGAGGAAGACACTCTCGATGCCGTCATCGTTGGTCACCAGAAAACGCATCCTCCCAGCGCCGCAGGAACCACGGCCCGGCGCAAAAGAATTTTACGGAGCGAACGCGCGCCATCCGGCCAAAAAAAAGCCGCGACCGAAGTCGCGGCTTGAAAATCTGGCGGAGGGAATGGAGGCGTTACTGCGCCGCGGGAGCGGCCTCGGGGGCGCCGCCGGCGGGCTTCTGGCCTTCCATCTCCTTCATCGCGGCCTTGCGCGAGAGGCGGACCTTGCCGGAACGCTCGTCGATGCCGACGCACTTGACCCAGATCATCTCGCCCATCTTCACGACGTCCTCGGTGCGGCGCACCCGGAAGTCGGCGAGTTCGCTGATGTGAACCAGGCCTTCCTTGCCAGGGGTGCACTCGACGAAGCAGCCGAAGTCTTTGATGCCGGTGACGCGGCCGTGATAGAGCTTGCCGGTCTCGATCGGCGCGCCGCCACCACCGCCACCAGGACCGCCACCGCCGCCGCAGAGGCCGTCGATTTCCTGCACGGCGCGGTTCATCGCGTCGGCATTGTTCGAGTAGATGAACACCTTGCCGGAGTCGTCCTCGGCGATGTCGATCTGCGCGCCGGTCGTTTCCGTGATGCGGCGGATCGTCTTGCCGCCCGGTCCGATGAGCAGGCCGATCTTTTCGGGATCGATCTGGATCGTCTGGATGCGGGGGGCGAACTTGCTGAGGTCGGCGCGCGGCGCGGGGAGCGAGGCGAGCATGACGCGAAGGATTTCGATCCGGGCGTCGCGAGCCTGGAAGATCGCGGTCTTGGCGATTTCGAACGGCAGGCCGTTGATCTTCAGATCGAGCTGGAAGCCCGTGATGCCCTTGGTCGTACCGGCCACCTTGAAGTCCATGTCGCCGAAATGATCCTCCTCACCGAGGATGTCGGTAATGGTGGTCCATTTCGTGATGGTGCCGTCGGCTGCCATCTCGGTCATCAGACCGCAGGAAATGCCGGCGACCGGCGCAATGATCGGCACGCCGGCGTCCATGAGCGCCAGGCAGCCACCGCAAATCGAGGCCATCGAGGTCGAGCCGTTGGAGGCCATGATCTCGGAGACGACGCGGATCGAATAGGGGAACGCATCTTCCGGCGGGAGCACCGGCACGAGCGAACGCTCGGCGAGGGCACCGTGACCGATTTCGCGGCGGCCGGGACCGATGAAACGACCGGCTTCGCCGACCGAGAACGGCGGGAAGTTGTAATGGAGGATGAAGCTCTTCGACGTGACGCCGCCGGTGAGACCGTCCATGTCCTGGGCTTCCTTCGTCGGTCCGAGGGTGACGATGGCGATGTTCTGCGTGTCGCCGCGCTGGAACATGGCGGAACCATGGACGCGGGGGAGGACGCCGACCTGCGCCTGCAGCGGGCGGAGGGACTTCGCATCGCGATGGTCGGAGCGGGTGCCCTTGGCGAGGACGGTGGCGCGGTAGGCCTTGTATTGAAGATCCTCGAACACGACGTTGAGGTCGACGTCGGTGAACTTGCCTTCACCGAGTTCGGCGAGGAGGGCGGCCTTGGCCTCCTCCTTGAGCAGCTTCACATTGGCCGAGCGGACGTTCTTCTCGAAGCCGAAGATGGCGGCCGAAACGCGTTCCGCGGGGACGACGCGCTCAATGATGGCGCGGGCCTCCGGGGTGGCGCCGATGAGCTTGAAGGTGGCCTTGGGCTTGCCGGCGAGGGCGACGAGTTCCTTGATCGCCGCAATGATCGGCTGGATGGACTCGTGGCCGAAGGCGAGGGCCTCGATGAACTTCTCCTCGGAGATTTGATCCGCGGAGCCTTCGATCATCAGCATGTCCTTGGAATTGCCGACGTAGATCAGGTCGAGGGACGAGGAGTACATCTGCTCGATCGTCGGGTTGGCGACGAACTTGTCCTCGATCAGGGCAACGCGGACGCAGCCGATCGGCCCGTTCCACGGAATGTCGGAGATGGCGAGGGCGGCGCTGGCGCCGTTGACCATCGCGATGTCGGAGTCGTTGACCAAGTCGGCCGACATGAGCTGGCCGATGATCTGCACTTCATTGAGGAAACCCTCGGGGAAGAGCGGGCGGCAGGGGCGATCGCAGAGGCGGGAGATCAGGATCTCGCGTTCCGAAGGACGACCCTCGCGCTTGAAATAACCACCGGGGAAGCGGCCCGCGGCGGCGTACTTGTCGCGATAGTCGCAGGTGAGGGGGAAGAAGTCCTGGCCGGGGCGCATGGTCTGCGCGGCGCAGGCGGTGACGAAGACGTTGGTCTCGCCGACATTGACGTTGACGGCGCCGCCCGCGAGCTGGGCGATGGAACCGGTGGAGAACGTGAGCCCGAGGCCGGGCACGGTGACATTGTATTTCTGATTCATTTGCTTTCGAACGATACGGACGGATTGCGCCTGCGGCGGATAGAACGGACCGGCCAGCGCGGCGCGACTGGGGACGATCCGGGGGCTTCCAAAAGTAGGAAGCAGCGGCGACCGGGAAGGCCGCACACGGGTGGGGAACTTACGAACCCACTTCGGTCAGCTCGCTCAAACGCGAGAGATTTCGGTTTGGTGCCCGTCGCCCGGGGCGATGGCAGCAAGCGGAAATGTCCCGGTCTGGATTCGAGTGTCGTAACGACAACGGGCGACCCTCGGATGGGTCGCCCGTTAGACGAAAGGGATTAGCGACGGAGGCTAAGCTTCTGCAGCAGCTCGGTATACTTCGGCAGGTTGTGCTTTTTGAGGTAATCGAGGAGCTTGCGACGGCGGGACGCCATCTGCAGGAGACCGCGGCGGGAGTGGAAATCCTTGCGGTGCGTGCGGAGATGCTCGGTCAAATGATTGATTCGAGCGGTCAGGAGCGCGACCTGGACTTCGGACGAGCCGGTATCCTTGTCGTGGATTTTGTATTCTGCGATGATTTCGGGTTTAACGACGGTGGTGGACATGGTTTTGTGGTTTAATTCACGACTGTAGGGCACCTTGGGAGGCGCCGTGTTTCCCGCTCCGCCCGACTGGAAATCGGATTGAGCCGGAATCACCGTTCCAATCCCGCAGGGTGCGGGACCAGTCATGGTGACAATCCGCAACCGACGGACTGCCACTCACGCAAGGGGCCAGAATCCGAAGGTCCCCGGGTGCGCGCAAGCGCAAATTTGCCTCGTTTGGAGCCGCTCAGCCGGCGCGAAGATTGAGGGCTTTGACATGTCCGCAACCGGGCAATTTCTTGATGCGGGCCACGATTTCGGCGCGGTGATGGAACAGTTCGTTTCGAACCACGGAATGCGGCACGAGGACGGTGAGCATGTTCCGCTCGATGCGCGCCGGGTGGGAATTCGACGAATTGGCATTGCCGCCATTGGGATCCACCAAGGTCCGCCAGTGATCGCGAATCGTCTGCTCCGGCGACTCCCGGCCGATTTGGTGCAACTGGAGTAGTTGCTCGACGACGGCGGACAGCGGTTGAGCCGGCCGGGGTCGGGAGCGCCGCGGTTCGTTGTACGGTAGGCCACGCAAGTCTCCGACGAGCTCCTCGGCGAGTCGGCTGAATTGGTGGGCCGGTTCAGGCATGCGGATCAGTTAACGGCAATTCCGCGCGGGGGAACGCAAATTGTCGTCGTCGCGATCCCGGAATTCGGGCGCTTTGTCATTCTGAGCGAAGCGAAGAATCCACCAAAGCATACACCGACCCCATGGATTCTTCGCTCCGCTCAGAATGACAAGAGGAGTCAGGGTGGGAGCCCAAATCTCATTCGCCCCGCGGCTGGCGCCTTTGCTCCTCTTCGTAGAGCCGGCTGTAGCGGACGAAGGCCCCGAAGGCGGTCGCCCAAGCGATGTAGTATCCGGGGTAGCCGTCGAGAAACCCGCGCCGCAGCACGTAGCCGCGAAAAAATCTCCACGCCGGTCGCAGCACCGCAGCCCCGAGCGAGAAGTGCCGGCCACGGGCGTGCTGCTGTTGCACGAAGAGATCGGCGAAGAGGGGAATCTTGTTCACGTGGCTCGTCAGCGTCGGGAAAGAATAGTGATGCAAATCCCCGGACAGCTTCGCGACCGGGCCGTCGCACTCGATCTTCTCGTGCACGAACGCATCACCCGCCCAGCGGGCGCGACTCGACTGAAAAAGCCGGCAGCTCCAGTCCGGATACCAATCCCCGTGCGTGATCCAGCGATCGATGAACCAAACCTTCCGCGGAAAACGCGCGCCGGCGAACTGGTCGCGGTCGGGCCGGCCGAAGAAGGTCGCGATCCCCGACCGCAGTGCGGGGGAAACCTCCTCATCGGCATCGAGTGACAGCACCCATGGGTTGGTCGCGAGGGCGAGCGCGGCATTCTTGGTGTCGCGATAGCCCTGCCAGGGTCGATGGTGGACCGACGCACCCGCCTGACGCGCGATCGCCTCGCTGGCATCGGTGGTGTCGTTGAGCACCACGATCATTTCCGCCACCCAACCCTGCACGCTCGCGAGACAGCGCGGCAGATTCCCGGCTTCGTTTTTGGCGACGATGACGACGGAGAGGGGTAGGACGGCGGCCACGGGAAGAACTTCCTTAATGGACTGTAACGGCGGGTGCGGAAGCCGAAATATAGGTGCCGCGCGGCGCGCGGCACCTATATTAGGCAGTGCGCCTCATACTCTGCCGATGAGACTGCGGGGGATTTGGTAGAGGTAGCCGCAGGAACGCCAGGCGCGGACGAGCGCCTTCTTCGCGGCGCCACCGCGGGCGATGAGCGCGTTCGCGGCGGCGAGTAATCCGAAACCAAGTGTCTTCGCGACGTTTGCGAGGAAACGGCCGAGCAGGTAGCCCGCTGCTCCGGGCTGGCCGGCGCGATCGATCACGCGTGATCGGGCCGAGTCGAACGCATGCCGCGCCGCATAGCGAAACGTGGTCCGGCTGGCGGGCATCTGATGCTGCACAGCCGCGGCCGCCGAGAACCACACTTTGAAGCCGGCGGCGCGAACCCGTCGGATCATCTCCGCATCGCCGCCGGAAAAATAATTTCCCGCCGATCGATCGAGCGCGGTGTGGAACGGCCCCAGTTCCGTGAACACCCAGCGGGGAAAGGCGAGGTTGGCACCCATCGGCGAATGCCGGGCCTCGAGCGGGCCGGTGTCCGGGCGAAAGGCGAGAGGGGCGTGCCACTCCCGCACCCAATCCGGCAGCCCGTCAGGAAAAACCGGAATGACCTCTCCGCCCACCGCACCGATCCGGTGGGCGGTGTCGGCCAGCAAAACCACGGCCATTTGCGCGAGCCAGTCGGGCTGCACGAGGATGTCGTCGTCACCAAAGACGATGATGTCACCGCGCGCCTCGGTGATCGCCCGATTGCGCGCATGGTCGAGTCCCTGCTTCGGCTCGTGGACGTACCGCGGGGCCGGTCGCGCCAACCCGAATTCGGCGACGACGGCTTTGGTGTGGTCGGTCGAGTTGTTGTCGATGACGAGGACCTCAAAGTGGTCGCGCGGAAACTGCTGGGCGGCGATGCCGGTGAGCGTCTGTCGCAGAAAGTCCGCCCGGTTGTAAGTCGGGATGGCGACCGTGACTTTAATGGACTCGGGATGCACGCGGAGTCGGAGAGTGGGAGCCGAAACCTTGGGGCGGCAATTCCGAAGGCGCCACGCCACCGGGCGGAAGAAAAAGCTTCCCGCCTCCGTCCGGGCCGAATTCCCTCGGGCAATGGCGTTCAAGCACTGGCCCCTCGTTCGCGATGTCCGCTTCGCGCAGAAATGCGGTCGCTATCTTCGTGGCGCGAAGAAACGGCGGCCGGATTTAAACTGGGAAGAGTTCCATCGCATCGCGCGGCACTTCAAGGCCGACGACATGGGCAGCTTTCCGGAGCGCGGGTATCTCTTCCAACTGGCAAGCGACCTGCCGACGGATGCGCAGGTGATCGAGGTGGGATCGTGGATGGGTGCCTCGACGTGTTTTATCGCCGGCGGATTGAAAGGGACGAAGGCGAAGATCGCCGCGGTGGACAATTTTCAGGGCCTGTCGACCTGCGGGGAGGACGCGGCCTGGTATAACCGTCACTTTCGCCAACTCGGCGTGAAGAGCACGCTGGAGATTTTCCGCGAGAATTTTGCCTCGCTCGGTTTCTCGTCTCGCGCGGAGCCGGTCGTGAGCGATTCGCTGGCGGCCTCGCGATCGCTCGCGGACCGGCGGGGGACGATTGATCTGATCTTCATCGACGGCGACCACTCGTACGACGCCTGCCGGGCTGACATTGCGGCGTGGGCGCCGTACGTGAAACGGGGTGGTGTGATGGCGTTTCATGACTTCGGCAGCCGCGCCGACGGAGTGACGCGGGCGATCTTCGAGCAGATCAAGATCGGCCGCTTCGCCGAGATCGTCGGCGTGGCGGGGACGATCATCGCGTTTCGCATGTAAGGGAACGGCCGGGGCGGCCGTTCCCTGGGCTGCCGGCGGCAGCGGGTGGGAGGCTTTGGGGTTTCGATTCGGTCGTTGGGGAGATAGTGGACCCGCCTTCCGTGGCGCGGTCGGACGGATTAAAAAGTCCGGTTGGTGATTCGGGCGTGGACGAGCCACGCCCCTACAACGGTTGTCGTTCCGGCCGGCATCGTAGGGGCGCGCCTCGTGCGCGCCCGCTCAGCCTGACGGACACCCCCTTCGATCTGACCTCCGCTACTTCTTCCCGTACAGCGCCGGGTTCAGCGTCGGGTCGTTGTACATCTTGAACTGGAAGTAGACCTTGAAGGTGCGGCGGCCGGCCGCGATGTCGTCGAAGAGCGCCTGCAGGCAGCTCGTGAGATCGCGAATCTGCTGATCGATCACGGTCAACTTGCGCGCGGCGTTCTCGCGATGGGTGGAAGAGGCGTTCTCGCGGCGCGCTTCGATCCCCATGTGGTACGACTTCAGGGCGAGAATCGACAGCCGATCGATCATCATTCCCGGGGTCTCGGAATTGAGCGGGCAGTCTGCTCCGGGGGGGAAGAGTTCATGGATCATCCACTCATCGATGCGCTGGATGAAATCGTTCCGCTCCTGGTTGAAGCGATCGATGGCTCGCTTGGCGCGGTAAACGTGGTCCGGGCCCAGTTCATCGCGGCGGGCTTCGTCCTCGGTGTGCCAGAGATCGAAATTCCGCCGATGATTTTCGCCGGCCAGCCGGATGGCCTCAGGCGTGCCCGGGGCCGGCGTGGCGGGTGCGTCATGCCATTTCCGGGTGAGGTCGGCCTGCAGCGTGGCGAATTCAGCGGCGCGGAGCGTCATGAGCCTAGGGATGATTGGACGGTTGCCGCCGGTCCAGAAAAAGGTGCGGGCTCAACCGCCGGTTTCGGCCAATACCTGATCGGCGGTGTGCTCCACGGCTTCGACGGAGTTGCGCGTCCCGAGCCGCGCCTCGTCGTGACCGGTCGACCCGGGAAACGGCGACCGCACAATCTGATTATCGATCACGATCGTCGCATGGGCGGACTGCGGCCCGAACACGACGGCGGACGCGGGCCCCCAGATTACGACTGAGGGACAGCGACAGGCCGCCGCCAGGTGCATCGCCGCGGTGTCGACGCCGAGGAACAACCGTGCGCCCTGGAGCAAGGCCGCGAGCTGCGACCACGGCAGAAAGCCCGTGGGTGCGAACACCCGACCCGGCGCGATCGCGGCGAGCTGCGCCCCGAGCCGGGCCTCTGCTTCCGACGGTCCGAGGCTCAGGAAAATCTGATCGAAACGTGGCGCCAGTCGCGTGACGAGCTGCACCCAGCGATCGTCGGGCCAGGCCTTCGAAGCGAGGCGGGTGCCGCAGTGAACGACGAGGCGGGAGCGCGAGAGTTGAAAACCGGGCGGCACCGGGATTTGGGCCGCGCGGGGATCGAAGGCGATCGCGTGGTAATCCAGCGGCGGCGGCTGGGACGGCAGATCGAGAAACGGCTGGGCCAGCCGGTAGCTTCCGTCGATGGCGTGCGTGTCCCGCCAGTCGAAGTTGACGGTGTCGGTGAAGACCGCGGGCCAGACCACGCGATCGAAGACCCGACCGTACTGATCGATGTCGTGCCGGTTGCAGACCTTGCGCCAGCCGCGGGCCGCCCACGCGAGGTAGCGCCCCCGGGCCGTGTCGCTGCACTCGAAAATCCAGTCGTAACGCGTGCGGCGCAGCTCGCGCACCAGGTCCAATTGCGTTCGCCAGCCGCGCCGGGCGCGATCGGTGTCAGGCGCCTCGGTCTGGAAGACGCGGTTTTGCGCCGTGCAGCCCGCGAGGATCGACTCGGAGCCGCGGCGGATGACGATGTCGATCGTCGCGTTCGGATGCCGCCGGCGGACGGCCTCGAGTGTGGGCGTCAGCAGCAGCGTGTCGCCGATCAGCTTGGGCTTGATGAAGAGGCAGCGGAGCGGCGTCGGGGCAGGCATCGTCGGGGTGCGGGCCGGCGGCGAAAAATTTCCGATCAAGCGGGCACGGGCGCCGCGTGCGTGGTCTGCTGCTGATCGAAGAGGGACTTGTACAGAGGCGTCCCGCCGTAGAGTTCGGCATGGCTGCCGGACGCGATGATGCGGCCTTGCTGGAAAACCAGAATGCGGGTCGCATCGCGAATCGTGGAGAAACGGTGCGCGATCATCAGGACGGTTTTGCCGACCACGAGTTTCTTAAGCGCCGCCTGAATCGCCGCCTCGCTATCGCTGTCGAGCGCACTCGTCGCCTCGTCGAGAATCAGAATCGGTGCATTCCGGAGAAAAGCCCGGGCGAGGGCGATGCGCTGCTTCTGTCCGCCGGAAACGAGAGCGCCACGTTCACCGACCACCGTGTCGTAACCTTGGGGCAGCGCGGAGATGAAATCGTGGGCGAAGGCATCGCGGGCCGCGGCCTCGACATCAGCGCGCGTGGCGTCGGCTCGTCCGATCAGCAGATTGGAAAGGATTGTGTCATTGAAGAGCACCGGATCCTGGGAAACGACGGCGATGTTGCGGCGCAAGTCGGCGAGCCGCATCTGCCGGATGTCGAGGCCGTCGATCCGGATTGTGCCGGCGGTGGCATCGTAAAAGCGGGCGACGAGGTTCGCGAAAGTCGTCTTGCCGGCCCCGCTCGGTCCGACGAGCGCGCAGACCGTGCCGGCGGTAATATTCGTCGTCACGTCCTGCAGCACTGGAACCCCCGGCCGGTAGGCAAAGCCCACGCCCTCGAAGGTGAGATCCCCGCGGAGTCTGCCGACGGTGACGGGGTGGGCGGGGTCCGCGATCGCCACGGGTTCGCCAAAGACCTCCTCGAGCCGGGCCAGCGCGGCCGAACCCCGGCTCAACTCGCTGTTCACGGCGCCGAGCTTCTTGATCGGCTCATAGCAGAGGTAGATCGCGCTCAGAATCGAAAGGAACGTGCCCCAGTTGAAACCAGCACGGTAAACGTAGATGAGCGTGGCGGCGATGCCGACGGCACTGATCAACTCAATCGCCGGCGTGAGGAAGCCGGCATACTTCGCGGCCTTCATCTGGAAACGCACAAGCTGGCTCGTGCTCGCCGTGAAACGCGCGGTTTCGCGGGCCTCGAGGCCAAACGCCCGGACTTCGCGGGCGGCCCCGATGTTCTCGCTCAACGTGCCGGTGACAGCACCCAGTTCATGCTGGAGCTGACCCACGCGGCGCTGAAGGTGTTTGCCGACGTAGCGCACGGGGAAAACGCAGAGCGGAATCGTTCCGAGGCAGAGGAGCAGGAAGGCGACGTCGTGGTTTTCGAAGGCCAGCCAGCCGAGATACGCGATCGCTCCGATGAGTTGGGCGGGCTGCTTGAAGAGATCGTTCGCGACGCTCGTCAGCGTGAACTGGAGCTGGTTGGTGTCGGCAATGGCGCGCGAAATGAGATCGCCCGCCGGCCGGCCGGAGAAGAACGACAGCGGCAGGACCTGAAGCTTCGTGAAGAAATCGAGCCGGAGCTGCTCGAGCACCCGGACGCCGCACAGCGTGATCAGGTAGGTGTTGAAGTAGCCCGCGAGGCCGCGGACGAGAAACACCGCCGGAATCAGCGAGGCATAGCCGAGAATCTGGACGAACGTCAGGGAAGATGCTCCCGCCTCGAAGAGCCGGGGCAGGACTTCCTTGACGATCCAGTTGAGCGCGAGTCCGGTGGCGGCGCCGTAGATAAGAGCGAAAAACAACGCACCGTAGAGCGGGCCGCGCACGGCACGAAGGTAGCGGAGATAAGGACGGAAGCGGCGCATCAGGACGGGCGCTGGGATGAAACGGGTTCGGAGCGGGCCGTTCCATCCCAATCTTTGCCGCGCCAACCTGCCCGGACTTTTGTCACGGCGCACCCGGCTTGCTTCCGGCTGTGAGTTGGGATTCGTAATGCGCACGTGATCACCCAGTCGCCCCACTACAAGTGGATCCTCGTCGTCGTGTTGTTTGTGGTCTCGGCGGTGAACTACGCGGACCGCACGGCGCTTTCCTCGGTGCTCACCCTCCTGCGCAGCGACCTCAAGCTGACGGACGTTCAGCTCGGCCTGGTGGCGAGCGCGTTTTTCTGGGTGTATGCCCTTGGAATTGTCGTCGCGGGGTTCGTCGCCGATCGCGTTTCCCGCAGCCGGCTCGTGGTGGTGAGTCTGTTCCTGTGGAGCCTCGTCACCCTGGCGACGGGATACGTTCACTCCTTCACCGGGTTGATGATCGCCCGCGTCGCGCTCGGTGCCGCCGAGTGTCTCTACATTCCCGCGGCCCTCGCGTTGATTGCCGACCATCACGGTCCGGACACGCGGGGCGGGGCGATTTCGTCCAACCTCGCCGGCATGAGCCTGGGCCTAATCGCCGGTGGCACGCTGGCGGGCTACATCGGCCAGAACTGGGGCTGGCGCACCGCGTTTCACTGGCTCGGTTGGATCGGGATCGCCGCCTCCGTGGTGGTGGCGTTCCTCGTGCGGGATGCCGCGCAGCCGAAGACGGGCGCCAAGGTGGAGCAGGAAGCGCTCTCGATCCCGACGAGCCTCGGTCTGCTGCTGCGGACGCGCAGCTACTACATGATTCTCTTGCAGGGCATGCTGACGTCGGCGGGCGTGCAGATGTTTTTTTCCTGGCTGCCGTTGTACTACCAGGAGACCTACCACATGAGTCTCGCGGGCGCCGGGTTCTCCGGAACCTTCATGCTTCAGGCGACCGCACTGCTCGGGGTGATTCTCGGGGGCATCGCCTCCGACCGCGTGGTCCGCAACGCCCCGCAGCGTCGCGCGCTGGTGATGGCGGTCTTCTATCTTGCCGCGGCGCCGTTCCTGCTCGTTTTCCTGATCCAGCCGAGCTTCCTCGTGCTCGGAGTCGGCATCGCGATCTTCTCGCTCTTCCGGAGTTTCGGCCAGGCCAACGAGAACCTGATTCTTGTCGATCTCCTCCCGGCGAAGCTGCGCTCCTCGGCGCTCGGGATCTTTCTTTTCTGCTGCAATGCCCCCGGGAGCGTGGCCGTCGTGCTCGCCGGTTGGATCAAGGGCGAAGCTGGTTTGAACGTGGCCTTCGCCTCGGTTTCCGGACTGATCGCGCTGGCGGCTTGTGCCGCGCTGGCGGCTTACTACTGGATCCCGGGCGATTACCAGCGGCTGGAAGCCAGGCTCGCGGGAGCCAAACAGAATTCGGTGGTGCCCGCGACCGGGTCCGCTTGAGTGGGGCGCGCGGCCGGTCCGCGCAACCCCTTACCCCCCCATGTCGCGCCTGTTTCAGAACCGTTGGTGGCTGATTTTCCTGCTCTTCACCGGCACGCTGATCAACGCGATCGACCGCGGCAGCATCTCGACCGCCGCGCCGTCGATGATGAAGGAACTCAACATCGATGCGACGATGATGGGCGTGATTCTCTCGTCGTTCTTCTGGGCCTACCTCGTGCTCAACATTCCCGCCGGCCTGATTGCCGACCGCTTCGGTCCGAAGGCGACGCTCGGCTGGTCCGCGTTTCTTTGGTCCGTGTTCTCGGCGCTGACCGGCACGGCCACCCGCTTCTGGCATGTCGTGTTGTTCCGAATCGGTGTCGGGGCCGGCGAGGCGGCGATCAATCCGGTCAACACGAAGGTCGTGCGCGCCAATTTTTCCTCGGCGGAGCGCGGCATGGCCGTGGGCTGGTATCTGTCCGGCTTTCGCCTCGGGTTCGCCGCGGCCCCGGTGATCATGGCTTACCTGATTCAGGCCTACTCGTGGCGGCACGCGTTCATCATCACGGGCGCGGCGAGCCTGCTCTGGGTCGTACTCTGGATGTTCACCTATCAGGAGAAGGCCGTCGCCGATCCGACCGCCGCCGCTCCGGCGAAGATTCCGTGGCGGGAGCTGCTGCGGCATCGCAACATCACCGGCATCGTCCTCTGCAAATTTTTCCAGGACTACTCGTTCTACCTCTTCGTCACCTGGATGCCCGCTTACCTGATCGTCGAACGCAAGATGACGCTCATCAAGGGCAGTTGGTACGCGGCGATTCCGTGGATCGCGGCTTTCTTCTTTCAGCCGATGGCGGGTTGGTTCTCAGATCGGCTGATTCGGCGCGGGCAGACCCCGACGCAGGCGAGGAAGAGCGTGATCATCGCGATGAACGTCCTCGCCGCGGTCATCATCTTTGCGCCCTACACCGACAGCGCGAAGATCGCGGTGGCGCTGCTGACGCTGTCACTCGCGTTCGAGTCAGCCTCGAGCGTGATCCTGTGGACCGTGTGTGCGGAAATCGCCCCGGGGCCGGCGGCGGCTTCGGTGGCGGGCATCATGAACACCGCCGGTGCCCTGGCCGGTATCATTGCGCCGGTGGTCACCGGCTACCTGCTCACGACCACGGGAAAATTCGAGGCGGCGCTCCTGGTGGGCGGCATCATGTTCGTGCTCGTCTCGCTGACGATGTGGCTCGTGGTCGGGAAGGTGGAGACGATCCGGCTTTCGAGCGCGCCGCAGCCGGAGCCGGTGCATTGAACGGGCCAGCAGATTAAGCGCAAAGACGCCAAGGCGCGAAGGCCTTGCCCTGGAGGGCGGGTGTCTCCGCTCCCGCCAGGGCCGTTTGTTCTTCTTGTCCGTGGCCGGTGGGGGCACCGGCCCTCCAGGGGACGGGATGCCGTTACGCCAGGGCCCGCTTGCTGTAGTCGACGCACTTCACGACTTCCTTCACGGGATCGGAGCCGGCGGGGACCTCGTACTCCATCTCGATCGTGGCGGGCATCTTCCAGCCGTTCTTCTTTACGGTCTGCAGAATCTCCGTGAGCGGCGTGTCGCCCATGCCCCACGGCACATTCTTCGCGCCGCGCGCCGGCGTCGTCCGATCCTTGAGGTGGAAGCTCGCGATGCGGTCGTGGAACTTGTTCAGGAACGCCATGGGATCGCCGCCCGCGGCGACGTAGTGCCCGAGGTCCACGTTCGCGAGGTTTCCCTTCGACGCGGCGAACGCCTTGTCGAACGCGGTGATGTTGCCCTGCAGATGGGTGTGGTAGGCGACGGCGATCTTCCGCTTCAGGCCCCAATCGCCGAGTCGCTTCAACTGCGCCGGATCGTCGACGAGTTCGAGCGTCACGTGCGTGTTGCCCAGGGCTTCCGCGACGTTGAACACGTATTCGATTTCCTCGTCCGTCATCGACGCACTGAGTGCCTTCCACGCGTAGATCGTGACGCCGGCGTCGTTGTACATTTTTCGCAGTGCCTTGAAGCGATCCATCGACACGGACGTCCGCCAGGCGCGCAGCTTCGCCATCGCCTCGCGCTGCTGGATTTGTTGCTCGGCGGTCAGGGCGACCCCACGGCCGCCGGGGCCGATGCGCGGCATGGCCGGACCGCCGGCGAAGGCCTCCACCGGTCCGCCCATGAACTCGATCTGGCTGATGCCGGAGTCGACGATGTAGCGCAGATAGGCCTCGGCGCTCTGGTCCGGCATCGCGCGATAGCTGTAAGTGATCGCGCCGAGGTTCACGCCGTTGATGACGGAATTCGGGCGAGGGGACGCGGCGCTCGACGTCAGAGGACGGGCGAGCCAGGCGGCGGCCGGGGCGGCGAGGGCGAGCTTGGTGAACTGGCGGCGGGTGAGGTTCATGGTGGGGTGGTTGGATCGTTGAGGGTGAAAGGCGGTGGAAAATTTAGTTCCGTCATTTTGAGCGCAGCGAAGAATCCACGCCCAACAAGTCGGGTTAAAGCATTGGCGAATTCCTGGGGATGCCGGCGTGAAGGCTTGGCGAACTGCAGGCGGCCTTACGCATGTCTAACGGCCACTAGAACGTCTGGATTCTTCGCTTCGCTCAGAATGACAGGGTTGAAGGGAATGAGGCTCGGTAAAGCAGGTAGCCCGCTGCGTGAGCAGCGGGACCACTGCGATTGAAAAAAGCTTTCCCTGCCCTCACGGGCAGGGCCACGGAAACGGTGCAGCCGTTTCCGTTCAGTACAGCACGAAGTCGAAGATCCGCGTGCCGACGGCGACCAGCAGGTGCTGTTTGCCGTCGAGCAGGTACGTCTGCGGGGCGTTGGTGATGTTGCCGATGCGGGTGTGCCAAAGGAGCGTCCCGATCTGCGCGTCGAAGGCGACGAGGTTGCCGCTGCCGTCGCCCGTGAAGACGACATTGCCCGCGGAAGTCAGCACGCCGAAACCGCCGCCACCGCCGCGTGGCCACTCGTGGCGCCAGGCGGGCTTGCCGGTCTTGTAGTCGATCGCCTGGAAGGCATTGCGCGACTGGCCGACGTTGATGCGTTCCTTGCCGCCGAGGCCCATCGATCCGCGGGGATCCGGGTCGGTGAGGTAGAGGAGGTTAAAGCCGTTGTTCTCCTGCGTATAGAACAGGCCGGTCTGGGGATTGTAGGCGGGAGGCTGCCAGTTCGTGACGCCGCCCTCGACGGGGGAGACGAGTGAACCGGGGATAATCGCTTCCTTGGCGGGATTCGGCTCCGGCTCGCCGGTCTCGCGCAGGCCGAGCGCCCAGTTGGTGGTCGCGCCGAACTTCGAGGTGACGACGTGTTTGCCCGTCACGCGATCGACGGTGAAAAAGTAACCGTTGCGCGAGGCGGTGGAGAGCAGCTTGCGCGGCTGACCGTTGACTTCGCCGTCGATCAGGATCGGCGTCTGCGCCGAGTCCCAGTCATGCGTGTCGTGCGGGGACGTCTGGTAGTGCCACTTCAACTTGCCGGTGTCGGCGTCGAGCGCGATCAGCGAGCAGGTGTAGAGGTTGTCACCTTTGCGACCCACGCCGGTGTAGCCCGGCGTCGGGTTGCCCGTGCCGAGGATGTAGAGATTGGTATCCGGATCGTAGACACCGGGAATCCAATGCTGGCCGCCGCCGTGGCGCGCGGCGTCGAGGCTCGGCCAGGTTTCGAGGCCGGGGTCGCCGGGGTTCATCGGCACGGTATAGGTCTTCCAGAGCAGCTTGCCTGTCTCCGCGTCGAACGCCTGAACAAACCCCGGGCGATCGAGATCGTTGCCGGTGCCGGCGATGACCTTGTTGCCGATCACCATTGGCGCCATCGTCGAGAAGTACTGTTCGTCGAACGAAGCGATCTCGACGCTCCAGCGTTCCTCACCCGTGCGGGCATCGAGGGCGACGAGGTAATTATCCGGCGTTTCGAAATAGAGGTAGTTGTGCCACATCCCGGCCCCGCGGCTGCCAATATGGGTGCCGCCGCGGGTCTTCCAATAGTAGTGCCAGAGTTCCTGGCCGTCGCGGGCGTCAATCGCCCAGGCATGGTCCGGTGCCGTGACGTAGAGGATGCCGTCCACCTGCAGGATGGTGCCCTTGATGTTGCTCGCGCCGACGAAGACATCGCCGGTGCCTTTGCCACCAACGATCGTGCGCGCAACTCCGGGATTGCCGCCGCGGCCGCCACGGCCGCCACGGCCACCGCCGTCACCGCCGCCGTTGCCGTCAGGGCCGGCCGCTCTGACTTCGATGGTCCAGTTCAAGGTGAGATTTTTGACGGTCTCACGGTTGATCTGGGTGAGCCGGCTGAAACGCTGGCCGGTATAGTCGCCTGAATAGGTCGGCCAGGATTCAGAGAGCGGCTGCTTGAGCGACGCCGGATCGAGTCCGCCTTGGTTGGCCGCGTTTTGCGCGAACGTCAGGACGGGCGCGGCGGCGAGCGTGGCTGCGAGGAGGAAAAATTGGGGGCTCATTTGAGGGTCGTCAGGTAGGCCGTCACGTTATGGATGTCCTTGTCCGTGTACACCGCGAGGAGATCGGTGTGCGCATCGCGCGGGTCGTGGATTTCGACGCGGGGAACATTGCCCCGGCGGACGATCGTCCGCCTGCGTCCATCGGCGGCGGTGAGCACGACGGAGAAATCGTCCACGCGAACGAGGACGCCCTCGACACGCTGGCCGGAGGCCTCGGTCACCGTGACGGTCGTCGGCTTGGCCGGCGCGGCGGCGGAGCGAAGGCCGTTCACCCACGCGTTCTGGAGATCCTTCGGGTCGCCGATCCGCGTGGCGAGGCCGCGGAGATCGCCGGTGGCCGAGTGACACGAGCTGCACTTGGCGGCGAAGTAGGCCTGACCGGCGGCGGCATCACCCACGACGATGTTGAGGACAACGGGCGGTCCGGGAGGCGGAGCGCCCTGGCCGCGGGCGGTGGAGACGACGTCGTGGATGTATTCGGCGACGGCGCGGATGTCGTCGGACGACAGCGGGAGCGGGGCCATGACGAGCGTAACGCCGGGCGTCGACTTGCCGTTCTTGATGATCGGTTCGAGCAATTCGCCGTGGTCGTCCTTCAGGACGATGTCCGAGCGGAGGAGATTGGGTCCGCCGATATCGCCGCCGCGGAGGTCGGGACCATGGCAGGCGCGGCAGGTGATTTCATAGATCGCCTTGCCCTTCGCGATCAACACGGGGTCACCCGGCGGCCGCTGTTGGGCGGGAAACGTGGCCCGGGGATTGGCGCGGGCCGGAGCGGGGGCGGCGGTCGCCGGAGCCGCGGCAGGCGGAGTTTGGGCGCCAAGCGGCGCGGCGAGTCCGGCCGCGAGCAGGGCGGTCGTGGTGAGGAGTTTTCTTAGGCGCATAGGACCGGGGTCCGGGGGTGTGAGTTGAAGGGCAGACAGGGGTGGGGAGCTGGTACTCCCCGGGGAAAGGCGGGCGGGAGGCAACTAGTCCTTCGACGAGCGCACATCGAGCGCGTCGCGCAGACCGTCACCGAGAAAATTGAGCGAGAAAAGTGTCAGCGAGAAGACCGTGCCGGGGAAAACGAGCAGCCACCAGAACTCCTCCATCTTCTCGGCGCCGTCCTTGATCAGCACGCCCCAGGAACTCATCGGCGGCTGCACGCCGAGGCCGAGGAAACTCAGGAACGCCTCGAGCAGCATGACCGCCGGAATCGTGAGCGTCGTGTAGACGATGATCGGTCCGAGGATGTTGGGCAGGATGTGACGGAAGATGATCCGGCGCCGGCCGAATCCCAGCGAGCGGGCCGCCTCGATGAATTCCATCTTCTTGATCGCCATGACCTGCCCGCGGACGATCCGCGCCATCGTCAGCCACTCGACCGCGCCGATGGCGACGAAGAGCAGGATGATATTCCGGCCGAAGAAAACCATCAGCAGGATCACGAAGATCGGAAACGGCAGCGAATACATGATGTCGACCGTGCGCATCATGAAGGCATCGCGCTTGCCGCCGAAGAAACCTGCGACTGCTCCGTAGACCACCCCGATGGTCAGCGCGACGAAGGTGGCGCTCAGCCCGACCGCGATCGAGACACGGCCGCCATAGAGCAGGCGAACGAGCAGGTCGCGACCCAGCGTGTCCGTGCCGAGCCAGTGTTTGGCGTCGGGCGCCGCGGCGCCGAGTTCGAGATTCTGGTCTTCGTAGCCGTACGGGCTGAGAAACGGGCCGATGAAACAGGCGAGGGCAATGATGCCCAGGGCGACGAGCCCAAAGACCGCGAGCCGGTTCTTGCGCAGCCGCAGCCAGGCGTCGTGCCAGAGCGACGAGCCCTTCTCGATCGGCTGGTGCAACGCGGTGCTGAGGAAGGTGGTGTTGACGTTGCTCATGCGCTTCAGGCCTCGAGCCGGACCTTCGGGTTGAGCCACGCCTGCACGACGTCGACGACGAGGTTCAGGCCCATGATGAGCACCGCGTACAAAATCACCGTCCCGAGCACGAGGGTGTAGTCACGGTTGAAGGCCGAGTTCACGAACTCACGACCGATCCCGGGGATTTGAAAAATCGTCTCGATGACGAACGAGCCCGTCAGGATCCCGGCCACGGCCGGCCCGAGGTAGGAGACGACCGGGAGCAGGCCACCGCGCAACGCGTGGCGGGTGACGACGCGGAACTCCGAGGCGCCCTTGGCCCGCGCGGTGCGGATGAAATCCTGGTGCAGCACCTCGAGCATGCCGCCCCGGGTGAGCCGGGAAATCGGCGCGGCGTAAGCGATGCCAAGCACGACGGCCGGGAGCACGCGGTCGGCGGGCATGTACCAACCGGACGCGTTAAACCAGCCGAGATAGATCGCGAAGACCAGGACGAGCAGCGGGCCGACCACGAAGGTCGGAATCGAAATGCCAATCATCCCGAATGACGAGGCGACGTAATCGATCCAGGTGTTGCGCTTCACCGCCGCGAGCGTTCCAAGCGAGATTCCAATCACCAGCGCGATGCCGAGCGAGATGCCGCCCAGCTCCGCCGAAACCGGCACCTTGTCGGCGATGATCTCGTTGACCGTGCGGTTCGGGTACTTGAACGAAGGTCCGAGGTCCGCGTGCAGCAGGCTGCCGAGGTAGTCGAGGTACTGGCGGTAAAGCGGCTTATCGAGTCCGTAATGCGCCTCGAGATTGCGGAGGATCTCCGGGGTGACGGCCTTCTCGGCGGTGAAGGGGCCGCCCGGTACGAAGCGCACCATGAAAAACGTCGCGGAGATGACGAGGAACAGCGCGAAGAGCGATTGCAGGAAGCGCGTCGTGATAAAGCGAAACATGGAGCGTCGGGAAGGGCGCGCGACCGGCAGGAGGCCGGAGGTCAGCGGGTGACCGAAACGTATTTGAAAGGATGGTTGTCGAGCAATGTCGGATAAAAGCCCTTCACTTTCGGACTCATGGCTGCGACCCGGGTGTAAAAATAGATCGGAATGACGGGCAGTTCATCGACGAGGAGGGCATCCATCTGCTGGTAAATGCCGTACCGTTCGGTGTCGTTCTTCGCGCGCAGGGCCTGCTTGAGCAGCTCGTCGTAGCGCGGGTTGGCGAAGCCGGTGTCGTTGTTCAGGTTGTCCGAGCCCCAAATTTCGAGGAAGACGTGCGGGTCGACGTAATCCGCAATCCAGCCGGCGCGCTGGATGTCGTAGGCCTTGTTGTCCTGCGAATCGAGATAGACCTTCCACTCCTCGTTACGGAGGCCGATGTCGATGTTCAGATTGCGCCGCCACATCTGCTGGATGGCCTCGGCAATCACACGATGGTTCTGGCTCGTGTTGTAGAGCAGATCGAGTTTCGGGAAACCCTGGCCATTGGGAAAACCCGCCTCGGCGAGCAGCCGCTTCGCATCCTCGATCGTGCCGGTGAGCTTCGCCTCCGGAGTGTAGCCCGCGGTGCCGGGATAGGTGACGCCGTAGGCGGGTTGCTGGCCGCCGCGGACGACGTTCTTCACGAGGCTCTCTCGATCGATGGCCAGCGCGAGCGCCTTGCGGACGCGTTTGTCGTTCAGGGGCGGCTTGGTGTTGTTCAGCCGGTAAAAATAGACGCCGAGGTACGGATCGATGCGCAGGGCTTCCGGATTTTCCTTCCGGTAGACGTCCGTCTTCGCGAGCGGCAATTCGTTCGTCATGTCGAGCTGGCCGGTGCGGAACATGCGCTCTTCGGTGTCCTGGTTCTCGACGGCGAGGAAGTGGATCTCGTCCAGCTTCACGGTCTGGCGGTCCCAGTAGTTCGGGTTGCGTTCGCCGATCAGCACCTGCTGCTGCCGCCACTCCTTGAGCTTGAAGGGGCCGTTCGAGACGAAATTGCCGGGGCGCGTCCAAGCCGTGCCCTTGCGATCCATCCCGCCGAATTTCTCGATCACGTGAATCGGCACCGGGTACCACGAGTAATGGCTCGCGATGATCTTGATGAGAAAAGGCGTCGGTGAGTTCAGCGTGACGATGAGCGTGCGGTCATCGGGAGCCTTGAATCCCACCTGCGAGAAATCCTTCAATTTGCCCTCGTTGTATTCCTTCGCGTTTTTCACGAAGTGGAGGAGGTAGGAGTACTCGGCGGCGAGGCTCGGGGTGAGCATCCGCTGGTAGGATCGGATGAACGTTTGGGCCGTGAGCGGCGTGCCGTCCGACCACTTCAGGTCGGCGCGAAAATGGAACGTGTAAACGAGTCCGTCCGGCGAAATCTCCCACTTCTCCGCCACGCCTGGCTCGGGGCTGAGATCCTTCGGGTTCTCGGTCACGAGTCCCTCGAACAGCGCCATCAGGATGCGGTGCTCGGGGACGCCTGTGACGATCTGAGGATCGATGTCCTGCGGTTCGGTGCCGTTGCCGATCAGCAGCGAGTTTGGCGGCAACGTGCCCTGTTTGGCACCGGCAACCTTGGCGGCTGCCGCCTGGTCGGATTTGCTGCAACCGAAGAGCAGCACCATCACTGCCAGCAGGCAGGGAAGAGCAGGGGAACGTCTCAGCATCCGGCTAAGGGGAAGCCCGGGAAGGCCTTTTGCAAGACTGGGAGGGTGGGTGTCCGGACATCAAAGCGACCCCAATTCAGATGGGGTCAGGGCGCTACATGTTAATTAGAGGGCCAAATTTAACATGTAGCGCCCTGACCCCCTTCCATCAGCGGCGGTAACTCCCAAGTGTCGTTGTCATCCAACACCTGGATTCCGAAGTTAAACGGATTGGCGTGGCCCTGTCCGTGACGACAGGGACTTCTTGACCGCTTCGCCGTAAGCCGTCCCGCCGCTCACGCAGCGGGCTACGAAGGCAATTTCGGAATCCAGGCAACAGATGACAACGGGGCCCAGGAACCAAACCGGCTCAACGCCGGCGTTCGGTCATCATCGCATCCCGCTTCGCCTTGAACTCCGTGCCGGGCTTCCACTGCGGCCAGTCCTGGGAGGTCGAAATTTGCCGGCCCAGTTCGAAGAACAGCCGCGCATCGGCGGCCGCGCCTTCGAAGTTCCACCACGGCTTCACCTCGTCGGTGACCTTGTGATAGTCGACGGTCGTGTAGCCATCCTCGCGCGCCTTGCCCGTGCCGGCGGGCTGGCCGATCACATCCTTGCCGGGGTGGGTGTAGAAAGATGGCACACCCTGCCGGGCGAATTCGAAGTGGTCGCTCCGGTAAAACCGGCCTTTCTCCGGTTCGGTGTCGGGGATCGGGATTCGGCCTGAGCTCGCCAGGATCGAGGTGGCGAGATCGTCGAGGGTGGAATTGCCGTGGCCGACCACTTCAATATCGCGGGTTGGACCGACGGTCTGCCCGCGGTCGAAATTCAAGTCCGCCACGGTCTGGTGCAGCGGGTAGAGCGGATTTTCCGCGTAGTAGCGGGCGCCGAGCAGCCCTTTTTCCTCTGCCGTGGGCGCAAAGAACAACAGGCTGCGTCGCGGCCGCTCCTCCGGCGGCAGGCCCGCGAAGGCTTGGGCAATTTCGAGCAGCATCGCGACGCCAATGGCATTGTCCGAGGCGCCGTTGAAAATCTGATCTCCATTGATCCGTGGGTCGCGCCCGAGGTGGTCCCAGTGCGCCGAATAGACGATCCACTCCTCGGTGCCGCTGGCATCGGTGCCTTTCAGCTTTGCCACCACATTCCGCGACTTTACCTCGCGCACCGAGTTCTTAACCGAAAAGCCCGCCGTCGCCGACAACGACACGGGTCGAAAATCGCGCCGCGCCGCCGCCGCCTTTAGTTGCGCGTAGTCATGGCCGCCGGCCGCAAGCAATCGCGTGGCGGCGTCCATTGTCAGCCATCCTTCGATCGCCGCGAGGCCGGCGTTGCGGTCGGGCGTGACGAGATCGAATGCCTCGCGACCCCACGCGCTGCCGAGCACCGCAAAGGGATATCCGGCCGGGCCGGTTTCGTGAACAATCAGGCAGCCCGCGGCGCCTTTCGCGGCGGCTATCTCATACTTGTAGGTCCAGCGGCCATAATAGGTCATCGCGCGGCCCTTGAACATCCGGTCGTCGAGCCGGCCCGTCGCGGCGTCGAGTACGGGCGGGTCGTTGACCAGCATCACGATGATCTTCCCGCGCACATCGACTCCCTTGTAATCGTCCCAGCCGTATTCCGGCGCGACGATGCCGTAGCCGACGAAAACCATTTCCGTGGCCGGAACCTCGACCGTGGGCGTCAGTCGCCGCGAGAGCGCGGTGAATTCAGTGATGGGTTCGAGGGCGACCGGACTTCCGCCGGCGACAAACGAGACCTGCACCTGGGACGTGATGCCCACGAGCGGCACCGATTGCACAAAGGTACCGTCCGGGTTGCCGGGCTGAAGTCCCAGCTTGCGAAACTCCGACTCCAGATACGCCACGGTCTTTTCCTCTCCGGGAGTCGCGGGCGCGCGGCCCTCGAACGCATCGGACGCGAGGATCTTCGTGCGGGTCTCGATGCTCGACGCCGAGATCTTCGGCGCGGTGGCGGCGCTTGCCTGGCCGGCCAGCAGAATCGTTCCGACCAGGCCGAGGAACAGTCGGTGCCGTCTATTTCGTCTCGAGGTACACGTCATGGTAGAAACGTGTCCACAAGGGATCGTCCTGCCAACCGCGAACGCGGGGCGACATCAGCCAGTTGCGCGCATTGAAATACACGGGCGACACCGGAGCGTCCTCGATCAGTAACAACTCGGCGGCGAGCGTGTCGCGTTCCTGGCTCGGCCGATCGCCGTGGGCTCTCGCGGCGGTAAGCGCCCGGTCGAACGCGGCATTTTGCCAGTGCGGGAAATTCTCCGGCGATTCGCTGGCGAACGCGGAGAGGAGGGCGAGGCCGTCCGGCCAGTCGAGGAGCGTGGCCACGAAGCCGATGTCGTAGTTGCCGGTGTGCAGTGTATCGAGGTGGACCTTCAGCTCGTGTACGAGGATGCCGGCCTCGATGCCGAGCGAGCGGCGCCACATCTCCTGCACCGCTTCGAGCACGCGTGACTGCGACGGCGACCAGGCGGTCACCTCGAGCTTGGGAAAGCCGCGACCCGCGGGGAAACCCGCCGCCGCAAGCAGGCGCGCCGCTTCGGCGGGATCGTGCCGGAACTCCTGCGGGCGCCGTCCAACATCACTGGCACCACGCAAAACGGGAGGCAGCATCCGCGTCGCCGGCAACTGTCCGCCTTGCAGCAGGCGTTCCACAATCACGTCGCGGTCAATGGCGAGGGCGAGCGCGCGCCGGACGCGGGGATCGTTCAGGGGCCCGCGCGTCGTGTTGAAGGCGAGGTAGTGCGTCTCCGCGAGAGGCGTCCGGTGAAACTCGGCCGGGCGTCCCCGCTCGTAGCCGGTGAGTTTGGTCGCAGGCACCGACATCGTCACATCGACCTGACCGGCCCGATACGCACGTTCCTCCGTGTCGCCGCTGTCGAAACGCAGGAACTGGATCTCTTCGAGACGGATGGCGTTGACGCGGTGGTAGCGGGAATTGCGGCGGACCACGATGCGTTGCTGCGGCCGCCATTCGACGAGCGTGAAGGGCCCGTTGCCGACGTGATTGCCAGGCCGGGTCCAGTCGCGTCCAAACTTGGCGACGGTCGCGGGATGGACCGGAATCCACGGACCCGTGGCGACGAGATCGGGAAAGCGCGGAGTCGGCTGTTCGAGTTGGATGACGAGGGTGTGTGCACTGGGACTCGAAAACCCGACTTGCGAAAAATCCCGCAGCGCGCCGGTGGCAAAGGCACGGGCACTCTTCACGGGAAAGAACAGATCGGCCTTGGGTGCAGCGGTGGCGGGGTCGAGCACGCGGCGGTAAGAGGAGATGAAATCCGCGGCGACGACGGGATCGCCGTTCGACCACTTCGCTTCGGGTCGGAGCTGGAACGTGTAGGTCAGGCCGTCCCCCGACACCGTGAAGCGTTCGGCGGCTGCCGGCTGCGGGGCGCCCTTCGACGCGGGGAGCAGGAGACCTTCGCTGAGCGCGCGGATGATGAAGAAGTCATCGGGCAGGCCCGCCGTGGCGGGATCGAGGTCGCCCGGTTCGTTGCGCTGGCTGAGGCGCAATACTTGATCGGAGGCCGCGACATTCGCGCGCCGGCAGCCCGGCAGGAATCCGCCGGCCGTGAGCGCCCCGAGGATCAGCGCGACGGCGAATTGAAGTCCCTTCTGCCGAAACCGGCTCGCGGGACGGCCGACGTTAGGGCTCGAGCCACACATGTTTGTACGGGTGGTGATCGAGCAGCGTGGGATACCAGCCTTTGACGTTTGGCTGGAGGAGGAAGACGTGGGTGTTGAAGTAGAGCGGCACGATCGGCGCGCTCGCGAGCATCTGCGACTCGGCTTGCTGCAACTGCGCGGCCCGCGCGACGGGGTCCGGATTGCGCGCGGCCCGGAAGAGCAGAGCATCGTATTCCGGATTCGCCCAGCCGGTGTGATTGTTGCCGCTGTCGCTGCGCCACATGTCGAGGAACGTCGTCGGATCGAGATAATCTCCGACCCAGTCGGAAAGCAGGAGTTGATAATTTCCCGCGCGACGCTCGGCGAGGAGCACCTTGAATTCCTGGTTCACGAGCCGCACCTCGATCCCGAGTTCGCGCCGCCACATCTCCTGAAGAATCTCCGCCATCATCCGGTGGTTTTCCGACGTGTTGTGGAGCAACTCGAGCGTGGGAAAACCCTTCCCGCCCGGATAACCGGCGGCGGCGAGCTGCTCCCGGGCCGCGGCGAGGTTGGTGCCAATCCCGGCCGGCGGCGTGTAGCCGGGAAGTCCGGGAGGCGTGAAGGAAGCCGCCGGCTGCTGCCCGCCGCGCATCACGTTCTGCACGATGGCAGCGCGGTCGACGGCGAGCGCGAGCGCGCGGCGCACGTTTTCCTGGTTGAGCGGAGAGCGCCGCGTGTTGAGGCGCACGAAGTAGGTGTTGAGGTACGGATCGGTCCGCAGGAATTGCGGCGCGCTGCGGCGGTAGGTGTCGACCTTGCCGAACGGCAGAACGTAGGTGAGGTGGAGTTGTCCGCTGCGAAACGCGCGTTCCTCGGTGTCGACGCTGTCGCTCGGGTAGAAGCGGATCCCATTCAGTCTCACCTTGGCGGCGTCCCAGTAGGTCGGAGACTTTTCGACTTCGATGACCTTGTTCGGCTCCCAGAGCTTCAGCTTGAACGGACCGTTGCCCACCAATCGGCCGGGACGCGTCCAGGGATTGCCCCGCGAGTACGCGGAGCCATTCGCGCTCACCGTCGCGAGCGGCACCGGCCACCAGACCGGATGCGTCAGCAGCGAAAGGAAAT
>CANJCM010000018.1 GCA_947472765.1 Opitutia bacterium | reverse complement strand
GAGAGCAGCGCTGGTTCGTCAACCCGGTCAAAATGGCGCGTCTGGCGCTGCCGCTGGGCGACGGTAATCTGATCCGGGGCGAGGGCGCCCTCAAGCGTGCTGGCACAGCCGGCCGCGAGCAGGAACGCGAGCAAGCCAGGTGACGATCGAAGGAGGAAGCGGGTCATGGTGGGGCTGGGTTAGAACTGCGACGCACGATAGGCGAAGTCCCGGACCCGATGCTGGTCGTCGAACTTGACGACCACCGTAAGCATCCGATCCGACCGGCTCGTCGCGCCGGCGGCTTGGGAAACGTTTCCCGACATGGCGCCGGCGAACGAGCCCTGAGCGCCGAGCAGCAGCGGACTCACGCTCGCGCTGGTCGCGGACTGGACGACTTCCGAGGAAAGCTTGTCGTAGACCCAGACCTCCCGCCGCTGCTCGTCGGTCGTGACGATGTTCGGCGCGCCGAGTGCGGCGACGACGTCGGCCGAACTCATTCCGGCGCGAATCTCACGCTGCACGGTTCCAAGCGTGAGCCGTTCGGCGGACTCGCCGCGCACCGCGGCGAGATGGTCGGAGGCACTGAGGCAGCCGCCCAGCAGGATTGGAAGCAGCAGTCCGGTGCCAAGGGTGGGGGTGAAACGGAGGGATGATCTTTTCATAGGAGTGAGGGGCAAATCTTGACCCGCTCACGATAACCGACCGGTTCGCGGGACCGTTAATCGATAATCCTGATTTGGCCTATCGCCTTCCGTGATGGGCCGAAGCCCGGTCGGAGATCGACGTTGCCTCCATCGTGCCACTGACATCCTTGTCGGTGTCGCCGGATGAACGTCCACCACCTGGAGCTGTTTTATTATGTGGCCCGGCACCGGGGGATCAGCGCCGCCGTGCGGCACATCCCCTACGGGATTCAGCAGCCGGCGGTGAGCGGGCAGATGCTCGCGCTCGAGGAGTATGTTGGCACGAAGCTTTTCGAGCGCAGTCCGTTTCGGCTCACGTCGGCGGGCGAGCGGCTGTACGCTCACCTGCAGCCATTCATCGAGAATCTCGAGACCGTGCTGACCGGCCTGCGCGGGGCGGACGAGCCTGAGCTCCGGATCGGCGGAGCGGAGGTGGTGCTGCGCGACCACCTGCCGGTCGTGATGCAGCGGCTGCGTCCGCGGTTCCCCCGCATGCGGCTCCGCCTGCGGGCGGGCTTCCAGAAGGACGTCGAGGATCTGCTGCGAAACGGAGAAATCGACCTGGCGATCACTCCGACCGGCCCGCGCCCTCCCGCCCGGTTGCGTCAGCTTCCGCTGGTGCGAATCTCACTCGTCTTGCTGGTGCACCGGACCTCACCGCTGCGGGAGGCGAAGGAACTGCTCGGGCGGAAGAAAATCACTGAGCCGCTCATCGGGCAGCCTGCCTCGACCGCGATCATGGCCGGGTTCCAACGGGATTTGAAGCGGCGGGGTATTTCCTGGCGGCAGACGGTGCAGGCGACCTCCCTCGAACTCGTGACCCGTTACGTCGCCAACGGGGAGGGGCACGGCGTGAACATCGCCCTGTCCCCGGTGATCAAGCACCGCGATGTCCGGGCGCTGCCGCTGGAAGGATTCACGCCGATGACCCTCGGTATTCTCTGGCGGGGGGAACCTTCGCCGTTGATTCAAGCGGTGCTGACGGAGGTCGAGCGCTACAGTCGCGAAAAATTCCCGGAGTGGGCGGCCGCGGGTCCGCTGTAACCGGAGTCGTGTTACGCCGCCGCCACCAGGGGCGGAAGCGGGCAGTCGAGCCCGGCGGCTAGCGCGCGGAGCAGTTCGTATTCCTCCACCCGCATGCCGCTGTCGGCTCCCGCGACCCGGGCGGCGGCTGCCAGCACCCTTGCGCGAATCGGGTCGGTCGTGATCGCAAGCCGGTCCAGAGCGCGCTCCACGGCGGCGAGATGGCATTGGTCGGCGGGCAGGATTTCGTGCGCCTGTGCCAGCAAGGGCACCTCCCGGAGGCCTTGTTCGAAGGCGGCGCGGGCCCCGTCCGGCGAACCGCCCGAGAGGTGGGCGAGAGCGGAGAGCACCGTGGCAATTTCCGGCCCCACTGCGGCGAACGACTGAATCCGGGCGCCGGTCGTCACCGGCGTGGCGTTGAGCTCAAGGGCGTGCGCGACCAGCCGTTGCAGCGCGAATTCGAAAATTGAGACCTGACCGTCCGCGTGGACCAGCTCGTCGAGCACACCAAGGAAGGCCGATTTTTCCTCCGGCGGCAGGGTCTTGATCGCGGGCAGTGCCAGTTGGAGCAGGGGTAGCTTGTACTCCGGCCGGAGCTCCGCCACCGCCGGCGCCAGGCGATTGAGTTCGTCCTGTACCTTCGGCTGGAGCCGGGCGATGAGGGCGAGCTGTTTGGCGCGGAGCAGCGGGTTCACGTCGAGCAGCAGGCCGTAGACGAGGGCGGAGGCCCCGGGAGCAGTCCGGGCCTGCAGACGGAGCTCCGTCGGTGTGGCGGCGAGCAGGGCCTGGGCATTTTCGAGTTGGGCGGGGGTGAGGGAGGGGCTGCCGAAGAGACCGGTCGCCGGCAACCGGATCCGGGCGGCCGCGGACGCGAATGCCGCCACCGGCCGGCGCACGCCCCCGACCCCGGCGTCGACAAAGGACTCGCGCGCGACGTCGACGACCTCGGGTGGATCGAACATTTCCCCGTCGAAGCTCGGATCAATCGCCCGGATCCGCTCCTCCAGCGGTGGGTGGGTTGACCACAGCCCGGTCAATCCGGTGCGGAAGGCTTGCGCGAAAAAGAAGTGGCCGATGGCCGTGCTCCGGCTCGACTGGAGCGAGGACCCGAGGGCATAGCCGCCGATCTTCTTCAGGGCGCCGAGCAGCCCGCCCGGATTGCGCGTGAACTGAACCGCCGAGGCATCCGCGAGGAATTCGCGCTGCCGCGAGACCGCGGCCTGAATCATCCGGCCGAAGAAATAGCCGACGTAACCGATGACGATCAGCATCAGTCCGGTGACGACGGCGAGCGCGATGATTCCGCCCGAACTCTTGCCGCGGGAGCGCACGCCGCGCAGCGACCAGAGGATGCCGCGTCCGGCGAGGCCGAGTACGAGGATTCCGAAGACGATGGCGGCGATTCGGAGGTTCATCCGCATGTCGCCGTTCAGGATGTGGCTGAATTCATGCGCGACGACGCCCTGCAGTTCATCGCGGGTCAGCTTCTGCACCGTGCCGCGGGTCACGGCGACCACCGCATCGTTCGGCGTCAATCCGGCGGCGAAGGCGTTGATGCCGGCCTCCTCCGGCAGGAGGTACACGCCCGGCACCGGCAGACCGGCGGCGATTGCCATTTCCTCCACCACGTTGAGCAACCGGCGCTCGGCGCCGTCCGTGGTCGCGGGATCCACGAGCCGGCCGCCCACACTCTCCGCCACGGCCCCGCCGCCGCTGGCGAACTCCCGCCATTTATAGAGCGCGGCGAGTCCGACCACCGTGGTCGTGCCGATGGTCACCAAGGCGAGCAATCCCGGATCCCACCATCGTGTCCTCGGCGGTGGCTTCGTTCCGCCTCCGTAGACTGCCACGTTCCAGTCGCCGGTCTGATAGTAGCCGGCCCGGGGCGAAATCTGACCGAGGATCGCAATTGCGCCGAGGTAGCCGGCGGCGATGGTCCCGAGGACAGCGACGATGAAGAGCGCAATCAGCCGGCTCGTGCGCCGGCGCGCCCGGGCCTGGGCCTCGAAGAAGTCCATTGGGGAATTTGCGATTTGCGAATCTGGTTTTTCGATTCTCAGCGGTCGCGGTCGCCGGGATGCGCTGCCAACGGACGGGCGGTCGCCCCAATCCAAAAGCGAGAATCCAAAATCGAAAATCCGCTCAGCCGAAATTCACCTTCGGGGCGGTCCGTTCCGCGGCGTCCTCGATGCGAAACAACTCGGCGGGCTGAAAGCCCATCGCGCCGGCGAAGGCGACCGCCGGGAAGATTTCGCGGGCGGTGTTGTAGGTCATGACGCTGTCGTTGTAAGCCTGCCGCGCGAAAGCGATTTTGTTCTCAGTCGAGGTCAGCTCCTCGGTGAGCTGGAGCATGTTCTGGTTGGCTTTGAGTTCCGGATACTGCTCGGCGACGACCATCAGCCGGGAGAGGGCGCCGGCCAGGCCGGTTTCGGCGGCGACGAGGCCCTTCATACTGGTGGCGTCAGCCGGATTGGCGGCGACCGACTGCGAGGCGGCGAGGGCGATGTTACGCGCCTTGATCACGGCCTCGAGTGTCTCCCGCTCGTGTTTGAGATACCCCTTCGCGGTTTCGACGAGATTGGGAATGAGATCGTAGCGGCGCTTGAGTTGCACCTCGATCTGGGAGAAGGCGTTCTTGAACCGGTTGCGGAGGGCAACGAGCGAGTTGTAGATGCCCACAATCCACAGGACGAAAACGATGGCGGCTATGAGGAGCGCGCCGAGCACGAGAAGGGAAGTGGTCATGGCGGGGAGGGAAAAGTCGGAACGAAAACGCGAATCCTTCTGTCGTCGATTGCCGTGGCGCGCGAGTCGGAATTGATACAACGCGGTTGATTGTTGCGGCGCCGGCGAACAAAATGAGGGCCTGCGTGAATGAACGGAGGAAAATTTTTCGGCGGGTGCTGGCCCTTGTCGTGGTCGGTCTCGGGGCCTCGGCGTCCGCTCAGGTGCCGGAGCCGCTCAATCCGCCAGTTCCCTTTGTTCAAGCCCCGGGGCAATCGGCCGGCCAGCACGCCGTGGCATTGGATGCGGCGATCCGGGCGCAGAATCTCGGACTCTCCTCGATCGCCGCCGGTTTGTACCGCCAGTTGCTCGAAACTCCGGGTGGCGATCGGGAAAGACTGACGCTGGCTTTGGCGACGGCGCTGTTGGACGCCGGTCGGGCCGACGAGGCGGAGCAGGCGCTGGCCACGCTGCCGGAACCGAGGGGTGCCACCTGGCAGCTGCGGGCTGGCCTGGCGGCGCTGCAGCTGAAGAAGCGCGACGCAGCGCAGGCGGCGTGGGATGGCCTCAGGGAGGCGGAACTGCCGCCGCCTGATCGCGCCTGGTATTGGTTTTTGGCGGGCGCGCTCTGGGACACGGCGGCGGTGCGTAACCTGACGGAGGCGAACCGCTATTATTTAATGGCCGAGGGGGCGGCGACGACTGATCTGGCCAAGGCCCGTTTCCAACTCGCCGCCGAACAGGTGCGGTTGCAGCTCCCCGGCGTGAAGACGGAGGCGGATCTGAAGGCCGGCCGCGACAACTACGAGCGGCAGAAGGGCACACCGATTGGTTACTCGTTCGCCGAGGCGCACGCAATTGCCCTCTCCCTGCTTGGGCGGCAGCGCGACGCCGTGAATTTTCTTCAGGCGGAGTTAATCGGCCTGCCGCGGCAGGAGCGCGTGTGGTGGGACAAGCTGCGGCTCGACCTCGGCCTGATTGGCGATCGGACCCGGAACGGATCCGGCCGCAACGCCCTCGTGCAATTGCTGGCGAGCGGTTACGATCGCGAGCGGCAACGGCAGGCATTGCAGTTGCTCGCGGAGGCATCGCGGGCCGAACCCGAGCGGGGGCATTTTCGCGCCGAGCTGAACCGGCTCATCGGCCTGACCCCGCCGCATTCGATCCGGGAAAGTCTGCTCTTTTATCGGGCGCAGCTGGCCTTGTCTGAAGGCGACTACGTGCAGGCCGAGCGGGATGCGAATCTGCTGCTCAAGGATTTCCCCGGTTCGTCGCTGCGCGCGCATGCCTATGGGGTCCTGACGCAATCAGCCTGGGAGCAGCGACGTTACCGGACGGTGGCGGATAATGCGCGGCGGGCGCGGGCGGAATTGCCGGGGACGGTCGGCCGGGCCCGGGCGGACCTCGGCATCCTCGAGGCCGAGGCGTGGTTTCGCGCCGAGGATTACCGGTCGGCGGCGGATGCCTATGCGGCGGTCCTGCGGGAACGGCCGGCCGGCATCGAATCAAAGCAGTTGGGCGAACTGATGTTCCAGCGGGTCGTGGCGGAGATTAATTCCGGCTCGGGGCAGGCGGCGTCGATTTTGGATCAGCTCTCCGCCGACCCGGCCTTCGACGTCGAGAACCGGTGGCAGGCGGAGTGGCATCTGGCGCGCGCGTTGCGCCGGCAGGGTGCGACCGCGGAGGCCTACGATCGCGTGACTCGCCTCCTGGGCAATGCGACGGGGGGCGCGAGCGCCGAGTCGGCGGCGATTGGCGCGATTCAACCGGAGTTGAAGGCGCGGATGGCGTGGCTGCAGGCGCGGCTGTCGTTCGAAGCCGGGGCCTATGACCAGACGCTCGGGTTGGTCGCGACGATGGTCCAGTCGCCGCTGACGGTGGACGAGGCGTTGAAGAAAGAGATCAGTAGCGACCTGATCCTGCTGCGCGGCCGGGCGGAGCTGGCGGCCGGCCGGGAGGAAGCGGCGCTGGAGAGTTTCAACAAGCTGCGTGGGGAATTCCCGAATACGGACGCGGCGATTTATTCCTACCTCGTGCTGGCCGGCTACTATGGTGATCAGGATCAAATTGCGAAGGCGCAGCAGCAACTGGCTAGGCTGACGGACAACCCGGCGTACGAGAAAAGCGTCTACGTTCCGTATGCCCTCTTCCAGCTCGCGCTGCTTTCGGAGCGCCTGAGGGGCGAAAAAAATTACGAGGAGGCGAACCGGCGGATCGAGCAGCTGGTGAACAGTGCCGCGGCGGCGGACCAGCCGGACCTGATTTTCGCCGCGCGGCTGAAGCAGGGGGATCTGTTCCGGCTGCTGAACGATTTCCCGCGTGCCCAGCGGGCTTACGAGGATCTCGTCAATCGGTATCCGCGCCGGCCGGACGTCGTCCTGGCCCAGTTGCGGCTGGCGCAGACGCACCACGCCCAGCGGCTCACCGATCCGGCGCACGCGGAAATCGCGCGGTTGAAGTTCGAGGAGCTGCGGGATCGGGTGGATGCGCCGCCGGACGTGCGGGTGGAAGCCGGTTACAACCTCGGGCTGCTGCTGGAATGGCGGGGCCAGCCGGAGCGCGCGATGGGCGTGTGGTGGGACGTCGTGAACGCCTTCCTCGTGGACGATCAAAAGGGCATCGAGCCCGGAGCGAAGCGCCCGTTCTGGCTGGCGAGCACCCTGCTCAGTCTTGGCGAACTGCTCGAAAAGCAGCAGCGCATCGACGAAGCCCGCACCGTCTACCGGTTGCTGCTCGATCGGAAGCTCGGGCACTTCGAGGCAGTGGCGAAGGCCAATCTCGAGCGGTTGGGCCAGCCAACGGCGAAGCTGTGATTTCGCGATAGATTTTGGCCCGAGATTCCCACCTAATCTATTTCACACGCGGCAGGCCGGCGGCTCCTTGACGAGCCCGCCGAACCGGTTGCTCTTTTTTCACCATGCCCGGGTTCGATTCCAGTGTCTTTGCAAAGGGAGGCGCCATCCTTTGGGTGCTGCTCGCGCTGGGCATGGTGGGGGTCATGCTCTTCATCGAGCGCACGCTCTTCCTGCATCGCGGCCAGATTCGCGCGAAGGCGTTTGTCGATGGCGTGAAGAACATCCTGGCCAAACGCCGGCTGATTGAGGCGTTGACGGTGTGCGAAGAGACGCCCGGCCCGGTGGCGGCCGTGGTGAAGGCGGCGCTGCTGCATGCCGAGGAGCCCCCGGAGGTGATGCGCTTTCACGTGCAGGAAGCGGCGATTGTGGAGTTGCCGGCGCTGGAACGACGCCTGGGATCCATTGCCGCCATCGCGCAGGTGGCGCCGCTGGTTGGTATCCTCGGCACCGTGCTCGGGATGATTTCGACCTTTCGAGCCTTTGAACAGGGCGGCCCATATGCCATGGCCGACGCGTTGTCGGGCGGGATGTGGCACGCGCTGCTGGCAGCGGCGGCGAGCCTGATGCTGGCGATTCCCGCGCACCTCGCGCACCACTTCCTGAACGGTCGGGTGCGATCGATTGTTCGGGACGTGGAATGGTCGGGTAACGAAATCATGAAGTTCCTGCTGACCGAGTATCGCGCCGAGAAGCCGGCGGCTGACGTTCCGGTGGGGCTGCTGGCGACGAGAAAATGATTACGCGCCCGCTGGATCTCGCGTCTCGGCTCCGCCCGGAACCGCGCAACTTCGACTGGCTCTTTTATGTCAACGCGGGGCTGCTGGGGCTGTACTTTGCGGTCTTCGGTTCCCCGTTTGTGCTCGCACCGGGCATGGCGCTGGAGTTCCGGCTGCCGCAGGCGAGTGGGGCGACGGCGTCCGCGGTGGCCCCGACCAGCGTGGTGAGCGTGACCGACTCCGGTCAGATTTTCGCCGATGGCCTGCGCACCCTTGATCAATTGGCCGACTGGTTGCGGCAGGAGGCGGCCAGGACCCGGGAGCCCGTACTGATCGTGCGGGCCAGCCGCGAGGTGCGCGTTTCGCTGCTGGCCGACATCGCCAATGCGGCCTCAGCGGCCGGCTTCAAGCGGGTGTTGTCGGCCGCGGTCGAACCAGAAGCGAACCGGCCGGGCCGAAAGCGCTAAGTGAACGCCTCGCGGACAGGCGGAAAGGAACGTTGGGCCGCGGCTGCCGCGGGCGCTGCCAGCGTCTTTGCGCTGGCGCTTTTCCTGTTTCGCGCACCGCTCCCGGTCGTGCCCTTTTCGGTCGCTGGCGAACGCCGGGCGGAGGTTGTCCTGCTGCAGCCCGATGCAGCGAATTCCGTACTCCATGAGCAGGCCGTGATGCGCGACACGACCCCGCTTTTTCTTCCCACGGAGCGCAATTCGGCCCCGTCAGAACTCCCGCGCAGGGAGCCCGGCAAGACGTTCCTCGACAACGATCCCCCAAAGTTAAGCATCGGGGAGGGAGGGCTCAATTTGACCGCCGAATTGCCTCCGATCGTGACGCTCAACGGCAAGGTTCCGGGAGCAGCCCGCCCGGAAGATACCCTCGCCGCCGCGGCGCCGGGAGAACTGCTGATCGGATTTGGCCGGGCTGAGGTCGCTGCCACCCCTGGTAATCCCCGTGGTGGCTTCATTGAGGTCGTGGCTGAGTCGAGCGGGCAGACGGTGCTGCGTGCCCCGGTGCCCGCGTCGGCCGCTCCGCCGACCACGAAGGTCTGGCAGCCGTTGGAGTTTATGGTAGCGATTGATCGGGCGGGACTGGTCGGCCCACTCGTGATCACGGCGGATTCGCGGGTTGAAGAGGTGAATATTTACTTCCGAAAGTATCTTGCACAGACCTTCCGACTTGGTGACCGTCTCGCGCCGGGATTCTACCGCGTGGTGATAGCGCCATAGAAAATTAGAGATTCGGGCCAATTTGCTGTTGACGGTGCAAACTGCGGGTTGCACGTTCACCGGCTCTTTTCGTTTTTTGGCACTGTCTTACTCTGCCCAGATAGCTCAGTTGGTAGAGCACCCCCTTGGTAAGGGGGAGGTCGACGGTTCGAATCCGTTTCTGGGCTCCAGGGTCAGAAAGCACGTCGGCTCAGGCTTCTACGACGTTAAACTAGAGGTCACTTTTCATCATCACCCAAACATCCGTCTCCCATGGCTAAAGCCTCATTCGAACGCAAGAAACCGCACGTCAACGTTGGTACGATTGGCCACATTGACCACGGTAAGACGACCACGACCGCAGCAATTCTCGCGGTGCAGGCCCGCAAAGGCCTCGCCGAAGTGAAGGCCTATTCCGATATCGCCAAGGGCGGTACCGTGCGCGACGCCACCAAGACGGTTACGATCGCGGTGGCCCACGTCGAATACGAGACGGCGAAGCGTCACTACGCTCACGTCGATTGCCCCGGCCACGCTGACTTCGTGAAGAACATGATCACGGGTGCGGCTCAGATGGACGGCGCCATTCTCGTCGTCTCCGCTGCTGACGGCCCGATGCCGCAGACCAAGGAGCACGTGCTGCTCGCCCGTCAGGTCGGCGTGCCGAAGATCGTCGTTTTCCTGAACAAGGTCGACCTCATCGAAGACCCCGAGCTGCTCGAGCTCGTTGAAGAGGAAATTCGTGACTTGCTTTCGAAGTACCAATTCGACGGCAAGAACGCCAAGATCGTCCGCGGTTCCGCGACGGCCGCCCTCGAGGGCAAGCCGGAAGGCGAAAAGGCCATCGGCGAGCTGATGGACGCCATCGACAACGAGATTGCCGAGCCCGTTCGCGAGATGGACAAGCCTTTCCTGATGTCCGTCGAGGACGTCTTCTCGATCACTGGCCGCGGCACCGTTGCCACCGGTCGTATCGAGCGCGGTATCGTCAAGATCAACGACACCATCGAGATCGTCGGCCTCAAGGACACCGTTACTTCGGTCGTCACGGGCATCGAAATGTTCCGCAAGCTGCTCGATAGCGGCCAGGCGGGTGACAACGTCGGCATTCTCCTCCGTGGTATCGACAAGGAAGGTATCGAGCGCGGTCAGGTTCTCGCCGCTCCGAAGTCGATCACGCCGCACAAGAAGGCCAAGGCCGAAATCTACGTCCTCTCCAAGGACGAAGGTGGCCGTCATACGCCCTTCTTCAACGGCTATCGCCCGCAGTTCTACTTCCGCACGACCGATGTGACTGGCGTCGTCAATCTGCCCAAGGGCGTTGAGATGATCATGCCGGGCGACAACATCGCCGTGGACATCGAGCTGATCGTGCCGATCGCGATGGAAAAGACCCAGAAGTTCGCCATCCGCGAAGGCGGCCGCACCATCGGTGCCGGTCGTATCTCGGAGATCACCGAATAACCTCTCTCGATCGCTTAACGCGACTCGCCGAGGCCTCTTTTTGGGGCCTCGGCTGCGTCGTCTAAAGAAACACTGTAGGCGTGTAGCTCAATTGGTAGAGTAGCGGTCTCCAAAACCGTCGGTTGGGGGTTCGAGTCCCTCCGCGCCTGCCAAATCTCCCGCAAATTGCCCAATGAATAACCCATTCCGCAGCATCCGAGTCTTCGTCCGGGAAACCTGGGACGAGCTGCTGAAGTGCGCCTGGCCCACTTGGGGCGAGCTGCGCGACTCCACTGTCATTGTGGTGGTGGCCGTGGCGATTATGGGCCTGTTTACGTCGATCAGCGACTTCTCGCTTACTCAGGTCGTGGTGTTGTTCACCGACTGGGTCAGCTAACCCTACCACTTGACCATGCCTGCTCAAACGTCCGCGCCCGCTGGGGCGCAGTGGTTCGCGCTTCATACGCTCTCCGGCCAGGAGAACAAGGTGAAGAACTACATCGAGAAATTCAAAAAGGCCGAGGAACTCGACGATCATATCTTCGAGATCCTGCTGCCGACCGAAGTGGTTTCCGAAGTCAAGGGCGGCAAGAAGAGCACGAAGGTGCGCAAGCTGTATCCGGGCTACGTTTTCATTCAGGCGAAACTTTTCGGTGATGACGGCAAGCTCATCAACAAGCCGTGGTATTTCGTGAAGGAAACGACCGGTGTGATCGGCTTCGTCGGCGGCGAACGCCCCGCGGCGCTCCGGCAGACTGAAATCGACGAGATTTACTCCCGGATCGAGGCGGCCAGCGGCAAGGAAGTGCCGAAGGTCCAGTACTCGGTCGGGGAAGAGGTGAAGATTACCGACGGCGCTTTCGCTTCGCTGACCGGCCGCATCGACGAAATCGATCCCGATCGCGGCAAGCTGAAGGTTTCCGTCTCCATTTTCGGCCGGTTCACCCCGGTCGAGCTTGAATACTGGCAGGTGCAACGTCTCACCGAGTGAGCCGACGCCTCTTTGTCACCGCCGACATTTCATTAACGACAAGATAAACACCCGCCACCTCCGCTCTCATGGCTAAGAAGATCCAAGGCTACATCCGACTCCAGTTGCCCGCCGGCGCCGCGAACCCCGCGCCCCCGGTTGGTCCCGCGCTTGGCGCGCAAGGCGTCAACATCATGGCGTTTTGTAAGGAGTTCAACGCGCGCACCAAGGACCAGAACGGGATGATTCTCCCGGTTGTGATCACGGTGTTCAGCGACAAGAGCTTCACCTTTATTCTCAAGTCGCCGCCGGCGTCGGTCCTCCTCAAGAAGGCCGCCAATATCGCCAGCGGTTCTGGCAAGCCCAACCAGGACAAGGTGGGCAAGGTCACCAAGAAGCAGCTCCTTGAGATCTATAACATCAAGAAGGCTGACCTGAACGCCAAGGATCCCGAGGCCGGAATCAAGGTCATCGCCGGCACGGCCCGCAACATGGGCATCGAAGTCGTCGACTGAATTTAGTCCGTAAAACAACACTCACCGCGGGAGTCCCCACCGGGACGTTCGCACCGCAAGGAGTCATCCATGCCAAAAAAGCACAGCAAACGCTACGTCAGCGCCATCAAGGTCGCCGACCTCACCAAGGAGTATCCACTCGCGGAAGCGGTGGAGATCCTCACGAAATTTCCGAAGACGAAATTCGACGAGACTGTCGAACTCTCTTTCCGGCTCGGCGTCGACGCCACGTCAGGCGAGCAGAATGTGCGTGGAACCACGCCGTTGCCCAATGGCTCCGGCAAGAAGGTGCGCGTCGTAGTCTTCACGGATGATCCGCAGAAGGCCCTCGCTGCCGGCGCCGACCATGCCGGTCTGCAGGATATCATGGCGAAGATCAATGAGGGTTGGCTCGACTTCGATGTCGCGATCGCGACGACCGAAGCCATGAAAACCGTCCGTACTTTGGCTCGTGTGCTTGGTCCGAAGGGCCTGATGCCCAACCCGAAGTCGGGCACCGTCACCGACGACATTCCCGCTGGTATCAAGGCCGTGAAGGCAGGCCGCGTGGAATTCAAAATGGACAAGACGGCCAACATTGGCGTCGGCGTTGGCAAGCGCTCTTTCACCACCGCGCAGATTCTCGAAAACGTTCAGTCCGTTCTCGAGGCTGTCGGCAAGGCGAAGCCAAACACCTTCAAGGGCGGTCAGTTCATCAAGAGCGTCACCATCTCCTCGAGCATGAGCCCGAGCGTCAAGGTCGCCGCCACCGAATTCAGCAAATACTGAGGAATCCGACATGAGAGCCGAAAAACAATACCTGATCTCCGAAGTCGAGACGCACCTCAAGAAGTCCGACTACGTCATCCTTGCGAATTTCTCGAAGGTGACCGTCGAGGACACGGCCGAGCTGCGCAAGCGCCTCGCCGTCGAGAAAGCCGAATTTCACGTCGTCAAGAACAGCTCTTTGCGCGTGGCCGCGAAGGCGTTGGGCCTGCCGGAGTTCGAGTCCGCTCTCAGCGGCCCGACCGCCGTCATCGTTGGAGGCAAGAACTCTGCCGGCGTCGCCAAGGTGCTGAAGAAGTTCTTCGACGATAAGCAAAAGCTCGAAATCAAGGTCGGGGTCATGGACCGCAAGCTGATCAGCGCGGCCGACCTCGCTAAGATCGCTGCTTTGCCTCCGTTCGAGTCACTTCGCTCCCAGTTCCTGGGTTTGCTCACCAGCAACGCCGCGGCCTTTGTCCGCGTGCTCGATGCCAAGGTCAAGAAGGAGCAGCCCGCTGCTCCCGCCGCGTAATCCTTTCAATTTTAAACCATTTTCGATCGCCCGCGAATTTCTCGCGGCCGGTCGGGATCCCAGAAATCCAAGGGGGCAGGCTAGGGGATACGTCTCTTAAACGCGTTTCATCTTTCGAAACCGCTAACCGACCCCAGGAGAAATCAACATGAGCAACGTTACCAAAGATCAAGTCATCGAGTGGCTCTCCGGCCAGTCGGTCATCGAACTCGCCGCGCTGGTTAAAGACCTCGAAGGCAAGTGGGGCGTATCCGCCGCCGCTGCCGCTGCCGCCGCTCCCGCGGGTGGTGGTGGTGCCGCCGCCCCGGCCGCCGAGGCACAGACCGAGTTCTCCGTCATCCTCAAGGAGGCTGGCGCGAACAAGATTGGCGTCATCAAGGAAGTCCGCGCCATCACCGGTCTGGGCCTCAAGGAAGCCAAGGATCTCGTCGAAGGTGCGCCGAAGCCCGTCAAGGAAAACGCGCCCAAGGCCGAGGCCGAGGACATCAAGAAGAAGCTCGAGGCCGCTGGCGCCAAGGTCGAGCTGAAGTAAGCGTCTGCACCGCTTGGCGACTCCGTTCGCACAAATTCCGCAGTCTTCAGGACAGGCCGCGCCACTGCACGGCCTGTCCTTTGCCTTTTCGCCCTCCGTGGCTCTGTTCTTTGTCCGCTGCGCGCGCTGATCCGCGGCGCGCCCGTCTGTTTTTCTGTTTCGTAATCTCTAGGGGATACTCTCATGGCCGACCGCAATCATCCTGAACGCATCAACTTCGGCAAACTCCGCGAAGTCATCCAGCCGCCGAATCTCATCGAGATTCAAATCACGTCTTATCTGGACTTCCTGCAAAAGGGCGTGCCCGAAAAGCAGCGCAAGCCGCAGGGTCTCGAGGCGGTCTTCCGTGAGGTCTTCCCCATCCTTTCCTACGACGAGCGGCTGACGCTCGAGTATGTTTCGTATAACCTCGGTGATCCGAAGAACACGGAACTCGAGTGCCTTCGTGAAGGCATCACCTATTCCGTTCCGCTCTATGTGAAGCTTCGCCTTCGTGAAGAGGACTTCATCAAGGACGAGGACATCTACATGGGTGAGATTCCAATGGTGACCGAGCGCGGCTCGTTCATCATCAACGGCGCAGAGCGCGTCGTCGTCTCGCAGCTCCATCGTTCGCCCGGCATCGCGTTCGAAGTGACGATGCACCCGAACGGCAAGCCACTGCATTCTTTCCGTATCATCCCGGATCGCGGCACTTGGCTCGAGGTCCAGTTCGATAACAACGACCTCCTTTACGTTTATCTCGACCGCCGTCGCCGTCGCCGGAAGTTCCTGATCACGACGATGCTTCGCGCGATCGGTTACTCGAGCGACATCGACCTCCTGAATCTTTTCTACGAGATTAAGGAGCTGAAGGTTTCCAAGGCCCTCGACATGGAGAACGTCTCCACGCTGGTACTGGTCGAGGATGCGATCGACGCCCAGAAGGGTGTCGTTCTCGCCCGCGCCTTTGAGCCGTTGACCAAGGCCATCGTCCGCACGTTCGAGAAGCACGAGATCACCACCCTTCGCGTGATCGACACTTCAATCGATGAAGGCGCACTCATCCGTGCACTGAAGAAGGACCCGACGCGCAACGAGGAAGAGGCGCTCAAGGAAATCTACAAGCGCCTGCGTCCGGGCGAGCCGCCGACCACCGCCAACGCGAAGGCCCTGCTCAAGCGGCTGTTCTTCGATCCCAAGCGCTACGACCTCGGCCGCGTGGGCCGTTACAAGGTCAACCAGAAGCTCGGCCTCAAGGCTGAACTCGAGCAGCGCATTCTTGAAAGCGCCGACATCGTCGCGGCCACCAAGTATCTCGTCCGGCTCAAGCGCGGCGTGGGCGTGGTCGATGACATCGACCATCTCGGCAGCCGCCGCGTCCGCACCGTCGGCGAGTTGCTCGCGAATCAGTGTCGGGTCGGCCTGAGCCGCACCGAACGTCTCGTGCGTGAGCGCATGACGATGTACGACCAGAGCGTCGATTCCATCACGCCGCAGAAGCTGATCAATCCGAAGGCCCTGACCACGGTGATCCGCGACTTCTTCGCGCGCAGCCAGCTCTCGCAGTTCATGGATCAGATCAACCCCCTCGCCGAGGTGACGCACAAGCGCCGCCTGTCCGCGCTTGGGCCGGGTGGTCTGAATCGCGAACGTGCCGGCTTCGAAGTTCGCGACGTTCATCCGTCGCACTATGGCCGCATTTGCCCGATTGAAACGCCCGAAGGTCCGAACATCGGTCTGATCAACTCCCTTTCCACCTACGCCCGCGTCAACGAATTCGGCTTCATCGAAACGCCGTATCGCCTGGCCAAGGACGGTCGCGTTACCGACAAGATCGAGTATCTCACGGCCGACCAGGAAGAGGGCAAGGTCATCGCGCAAGCGAACGCCGAGATCGACGACAAGAATCATTTCGTCGGCAAGGTGACCGTCCGTCAGGACGGTAACTTCCTCGAAGTGCCGGCAGGGGAGGTCCACCTGATGGATGTCTCCCCGAAGCAGGTCATCTCGATCGCGGCCGGAATGATTCCGTTCCTCGAGCACGACGATGCCAATCGCGCGCTCATGGGCGCCAACATGCAACGCCAGGGCGTGCCGCTGCTGCAGGCCGAGTCTCCGTTCGTGGGCACCGGCATCGAAGAGCGCGTCGCGCGCGATTCCAAGATCGTCGTTGTCGCGGAAGCCGCAGGCGTCGTCGCCTCGGTCGACGCGAAGCGGATTGTCATCTCCAAGGACGGCGAACTGCCGCGCAACCTAAAGAACGATCCGAAGAACGGCACTTACGTGTACGAACTGCGGAAGTTCATGCGTTCGAACGCGGGCACCTGCTTCAACCAGAAGCCGATCGTCAAGCTCGGGCAGAAGATCAAGGCCGGTCAAATCATCGCCGATGGTCCTTCCACCGATCAGGGTGAAATGGCGCTCGGCCGGAACGTGCTCGTCGCGTTCATGCCGTGGAACGGCTACAACTTCGAAGATGCCATCCTGATCTCCGAGAAGGTTCTCCGCGAAGACATCTTCACCTCGATCCACATCCAGGAATTCGAGGTCACCGCACGCGACACCAAGCTCGGGCCGGAAGAGATCACGCGGGATATTCCGAACGTCGGTGAAGAAGCCCTCAAGAACCTCGACCACAATGGCGTGATCCGCATCGGCGCCGAGGTGAAGCCGGGCGACATCCTTGTCGGAAAGATCACTCCGAAGTCCGAAACCGAACTCGCGCCGGAAGAAAAGCTGCTGCGAGCCATCTTCGGCGAAAAGGCCGCGGACGTGAAGGACACCTCACTCATCGTCCCGTCCGGCGTCACCGGCATCATCATGGACGTGAAGGTTTCGTCCCGGATCGACAATCAGGAGGAGAAACTGTCTCCGTCGGATCGTCGCCGCCAGGCGAAGCAGATTCAGGAGGAATACAAGACGCAGATGGACAAGTTGCGCGAGGGCCTCACCGAGGCGCTCTCCAACATCCTCCTCGGCGAAAAAATCCCGCTCGACGTTATCAACGGCGAGACCGGTGAAATCATCATCCCGGCGAATCGGAAGATTACCAAGACGCTCCTGCGCAAGCTGGCTGCGGTTTCGAAGCACGTCCAAATCGATCCGTCGCCGGTCCGAATCAAGATCATGGAGATCATTGGCTCTTACCAGACGAAGTTCGACGAGCTCGAGGGTGACCGCGAGCGCAAGCTCGGCAGCATCGAGGCCGGCGAAGGTTCGGCGGATGGCGCTATCAAGCAGGTCAAAGTGTACATCGCCACGAAGCAAAAGCTCGAGGTCGGTGACAAGATGGCCGGCCGCCACGGTAACAAGGGCGTTGTCGCCAAGATTGTCCCGGAGGAAGACATGCCTTTCCTGCCGGACGGCACCCCGGTTGAAATCTGTCTGAACCCCCTCGGCGTGCCTTCGCGCATGAACGTCGGGCAGGTGCTTGAGACGCATTTGGGCTGGGCCTGCAAAAAGCTCGGCATCAAGGTGGCAACTCCCGTCTTCGACGGTATCCCCGAGAAGAAGGTGCGTCAGTATCTCAAGGACGCGGAACTTCCCTCCTCGGGTAAGAGCCCGCTCTACGATGGTCGCACCGGCGAGAAGATCGACCAGGAGGTCGTCGTCGGCTACATCTACATGATGAAGCTGAACCATCTTGTGTCTCACAAGATTCACGCTCGCGCGGTCGGTCCGTACTCCCTCGTTACCCAGCAACCGCTGGGCGGCAAGGCGCAGTATGGTGGCCAGCGCTTCGGCGAGATGGAGGTCTGGGCCCTCGAGGCCTACGGCGCGGCGCACACGCTCCAGGAACTGCTCACCGTCAAGTCCGACGACGTGCAGGGTCGCACCAAGATCTACGAGTCGCTCGTCAAGGGTGACAACACGCTCCAGGCGGGCACGCCGGAATCGTTCAACGTCCTCATCAAGGAAATCCAGTCCCTCGGATTGGATATCAAACTCCAGAAACGCGACGCCCTGAGCTTCGGCTCCTGACCCGCTGGCCGCGTCCTTTCACGTTCAAATTCCACAGGGAGACCTTTCAAATGATTCAACCCGCCGACACTGCCGCCTCCACCCGCGACCAAGCCCGCGAAGCCATCGGGCTCGAAGAGGCCGCGTTCGACTGCGTGTCCATCACCGTCGCTTCGCCCGAAGTCATCCGCAAATGGTCCAAGGGTGAGGTCAAGAACCCCGAAACGATCAACTACCGCACCTTCAAGCCCGAGCCGGGCGGGTTGTTCTGCCAGAAGATCTTCGGGCCGGTACGCGACTACGAGTGCGCCTGCGGAAAGTACAAGCGCATCAAATACAAGGACGTCGTTTGCGATCGCTGCGGCGTGGAAGTGACTATCGCCCGCGTGCGCCGCGAGCGGATGGGCCACATCGAACTGGCCGTGCCGGTTTCGCACATCTGGTTCCTCAAGAGCATGCCCAGCCGCCTGGGTCTCCTGCTCGACATGACGGCCCGCTCGCTCGAGCGCGTCATCTACTACGAGAACTACATGGTGGTCGATCCGGGCAAGACCCCGCTCGAGATGAAGCAGCTGCTCACCGACACCGAGTACCGCCAGGCGCTCGATGAGTACGGTGACGATTCCTTCGTCGCCAAGATGGGTGCGGAAGCCGTCCGCGACGCCCTCGTCAAGACGGACATGGAAGCGACCGTCGGCGAATTGCAGGAGCAGATGCGCGCGACCAAGTCGAAGCAGATCAAGAAGAAGCTCTCCAAGCGTCTGAAGGTCATTCAGGGCTTCATTCACTCGAAGAGCCGCCCGGAGTGGATGGTTCTCGAGGTTCTGCCGGTTATCCCGCCCGATCTCCGTCCGCTCGTTCCGTTGGAGGGTGGTCGTTTCGCGACCTCCGATCTCAACGATCTATACCGTCGCGTCATCAACCGCAATAATCGCCTGCGGAATCTGATGCAGTTGAAAACGCCTGATGTCATCATCCACAACGAAAAGCGGATGCTGCAGGAGGCCGTCGACGCTCTGTTTGACAACGGCCGCCATGGTCGTCCCGTCACGGGTGCGGGCAATCGCCCGTTGAAGTCGCTCTCCGACATGCTCAAGGGCAAGCAGGGCCGTTTCCGGCAAAACTTGCTTGGCAAGCGCGTCGACTACTCCGGCCGTTCCGTCATCGTCATTGGTCCGGAGCTCAAGCTCAACCAATGCGGATTGCCAAAGAAGATGGCGCTCGTTCTTTTCGAGCCCTTCATCATTCGCCGGCTCAAGGAGCTGGGCTTCGTGCACACGGTCCGCGGAGCGCGCAAGATGATCGAGAAGAAGTCACCCGAAGTGTGGGACATTCTCGAGGAAGTCACGAAAGGCCATCCGGTGCTGCTCAATCGCGCGCCGACGCTCCATCGCCTTTCGATCCAGGCTTTCGAACCCATCCTCATCGAAGGTGAGGCCATCCGCATTCACCCGCTCGTCTGTACGGCCTACAACGCCGACTTCGATGGTGACCAGATGGCGGTTCACGTGCCCCTGTCCCTCGAGGCGATCATGGAGTGCAAACTCCTCATGATGGCCACGTCGAACATCTTCTCCCCGTCCTCGGGCAAGCCGATCCTCACTCCGTCCCAGGACATTGTCCTCGGAGCGTACTACCTGACGATCGAACCCCGGCAAAAGCCGGCGAAGGGTCAACGCGTCCCGTTGTTGAGCGGGTTGCAGGAGGTTCTGTACGCGAAGGCGGATGGCGCCCTGAAAATGCACGACTGGGTCGAGGTTCCGAATCCCGACTTCGGGCGCGAAACGATCTTCGGCGACAGCAAGCGCAAGATCGTCCGCACGACGGTGGGTCGCGTCATCTTCAATCAAATCTGGCCGGAAGGTCTCGGTTTCGTGAATTTCCCGATCCCGAAGAGCAAGCTCGGTGATTTGATTCTGAATACCTACAAGATCGCAGGCAACCAGATCACGGTCGAAACCTTGGACAAACTCAAGGAACTCGGCTTCCAGACTGCCTTCCAAGCGGGCATCTCGATCGGTATCGACGATATGATCATCCCGGACTCCAAACGGGATATCGTCGCCGATTCGCGGAAGAAAATCGCCGAGGTCGAGGCCCAGTTTAACAAGGGTATCATCACGGACGGCGAACGTTACAACAAGGTCGTCGATATCTGGACGGGTGCGACCGACAAGATCGCCAAGGAAGTCTTCGCTAAGCTCGAAAACAACGACGGCAAGACTGAGGTAAATCCGGTCTATATCATGATGGATTCCGGCGCGCGTGGTAACAAGCAGCAGGTCCGCCAGCTTTGCGGCACCCGCGGTTTGATGGCCAAGCCCTCCGGTGAAATTATCGAACGTCCCATCCTGTCGTCGTTCCGCGAGGGCCTCACCGTTCTCGAATACTTCATCTCGACTCACGGCGCCCGCAAGGGCCTCGCCGACACCGCGCTCAAGACTGCCGACGCTGGTTACCTCACGCGCAAACTGTGCGACGTGGCCATGGATGTGATCATCGCGGAGGACGATTGCGGTTCCCGGGATGGCGTTTGGAAGAAGGCCATCTTTGAAGGTGACGACGAAATCGTCGGCTTGAAGGAGCGGATCATCGGTCGCTTCTCGAGCGACGACGTGTTTAATCCGATCAGTCCGACCGAGGTTCTCGTCGGTTCAGGTGAACTCATCACTGAGGAAATGGCGGCTCGGATCGACGAACTCGGGATCGAGCGCGTCAAGGTCATGTCCCCGCTGACTTCGGTCACAAAGGGCGGCATCGACGCGAAGTCCTACGGCATCAACCCGGCGACGAACAAGGTGGCCAAGATCGGCGACTCGGTCGGCATTATCGCCGCCCAGTCGATCGGTGAACCTGGCACCCAGCTCACGATGCGTACGTTCCACATCGGTGGCGTCGCCTCGGGCGGCTTCAAAACGCCGGAAATCCGGGTGCGCTCCAGCGGCACGGTGAAATACCGCGCCCTGCGCTTGGTCGAGACGGCCGACGGTGGCTCGATCGTCCTGAACAAGACCGGCACGATTCAGATTCTCGATGCCGACGACAAGGAGGTCGAAGTCTACAACATCGTTGTCGGTTCCTTCCTCCATGTCGGCGATGGCGAAAAAATCGAGAAGGGCGCAGTCCTCGCGCAATGGGATCCTTACAACGTGCCGGTGCTGTCCGAAAAGGGCGGCAGCCTGCATTTCAAGGACATGATCCCGGGCGTTACCGTGAAGCGCGAACTCGACGAATCGTCTGGCCGCATCGCGACCGTCGTTATCGAGCACAAGGAAGACCTCAATCCTCAGATCGAAATCCGTGACGCGAAGAACAAGCCGCTCGCCGCGTATTCAATTCCGGTCGGCGCCCAGATTGCCGTCAACGAGGGCGACACGATCGCCCCCGGTGCACTCCTGGCCAAGACGCCTCGGCAGGCTTCCAAGACCAAGGACATCACCGGCGGTCTGCCTCGCGTTGCCGAGTTGTTCGAAGCTCGTCGTCCGAAAGACGCCGCGGAGATGTCGCGCATCGACGGCGTCGTCTCGTTCGAGGGAACGGTTCGCGGCAAGCGCAAGCTCGTCGTGAAAAACGAGGAGACGCAGCAGGAAGAGGAACATCTGATTGCCACCGGCAAGCACATCATCGTGCAGCCGGGTGACGTCGTCCACAAGGGCCAGCACCTCACCGAAGGCTCAGCCGATCCGCATGAAATCCTCGAGATTCTCGGGCCGTCGGCGCTCTACGATTTCCTCATCTCACAGGTGCAGGAAGTCTACCGCCTGCAGGGCGTGACAATTAACGACAAGCACATCGAAATCATCATTCGCCAGATGCTCCGCAAGGTTCGGATCACCGATCCGGGCGACACGGAGAATTTCTGGGGCGAGCAGGTTGACCGCGCTCAGTTCCTGGCGGAGAACAAGCGAATCGAAGAAGCGGGCGGCAAGCCAGCCGAAGCGGAACCGATTCTCCTTGGTATCACCAAGGCGTCGCTGGAGACCGAAAGCTTCATCTCGGCCGCGTCCTTCCAGGAAACGACGCGCGTGCTGACCGATGCTTCGACCTTGGGCAAGGTGGACTTGCTTAAGGGCTTCAAGGAAAATGTCATCATGGGCCATCTGATTCCAGCGGGAACGGGCCTGCCGAAGTACAAGCAGCTCAAGATCACCCTTCCTTTTGGTGCCGAGCTTCCGGTCGAGGACGTCAAGCCTTCCGAAGCCAACGTCGGCTGATTTAGAGCGCAATTTCAGCCGCGGTACCTTCCCGGTGCCGCGGCTTTTTTGTGTCCCGTGGGAGCAGCCTCCGCGCCGAAGAATCGCCTTGTCATCGCCGTGGTGCGTGAGCATTTTCTGTATTCCTCCCGCCAAAAAACGGATGTAGAGCCTAGCTCCATCTGCTTTTACGCCCGGTCTTCTGACCGGGCGTTTTTTTTGAGATTTTCTGAGCCGTCACGCCGGTCGCGGCTTTGGATTTAATTGAGACTGACGAAAGCCCCGGGCGCACTGCTTCCCCTGCAGTCAGCCGGATGATTATCAAAGCTCGATGAATTCTGCTTGAGTTCTCTCATTCAACGCCAACTCTCGACCCTCTTTCCTCTTGGTGTCCTGCGTTGCCGGCCTTCGGCTGGTGACAATTTTCATTCGCGCAGCCGGTCGGAATCGTCGGCTTTGCGAGTCATGATTACTTTTCGCCAGAAAGTTCTTGCCGAGCTTTAGGCACAAAGTAGCGTTCACCTCTTTTCGTTAATTTCACGTCTCGCCGAATCACTTTCTTCGTATGCCGACCATTAACCAACTCGTGCGCAAGGGCCGCCGCAAGGTGCGCACAAAGTCCAAGTCGCCCGCGCTTGATGGTAACCCATTTCGCCGCGGTGTGTGTGTGCAGGTCATGACCCGTACGCCCAAGAAGCCCAACTCCGCCATCCGCAAAGTGGCGAAGGTGCGCCTGACGAATGGCAACGAAGTGATTTCCTATATTCCCGATGAAGGGCACAATCTTCAGGAGCATTCCATTGTGCTTGTACGGGGTGGCCGCGTGAAGGACTTGCCTGGCGTTCGTTATCACATCGTCCGTGGCACCCTCGATGCCACCGGCGTGGAGAAGCGTCGCCGCAGTCGTTCGAAGTACGGCGTCAAGCGCCCGAAGGCAGCCAAGTAAACATCCGGACCTAATCGATCATTCGCCATGTCACGTCGTCATCGCGCCGAGAAGCGCCAAGCCCTCCCGGATATCCGCTACAGCAGTCCGCTGGTGGCTCATCTCGTCAATGTCATCATGAAGAGCGGCAAGAAGAACCTTGCCCAGCGCATCGTTTACGGTGCGTTCGAAAAGGTTTCCGAGAAGCTCGAGAAGGGTGATCCGGTTGATCTCCTCTTGGGCGCGCTCGAGAACGCCCGCCCGCGGCTTGAGGTGAAGAGCCGCCGTGTCGGTGGCGCCACCTATCAGGTTCCGGTGGAAATTTCGTTCGAACGGCAGGAGTCGCTTGCCCTTCGCTGGATCGTATCGGCCGCTGGCAGTCGCAAGGGCATCCCGATGAAGGATGCTTTGGCCGCCGAGATTATCGACGCGTATAACAATACGGGCACCGTCGTGAAGAAGAAGGAAGACACTCACAAGATGGCGCAGGCTAATCGCGCCTTCGCCCACCTCCGCTGGTAACCAGTCCCGCCCATTTGTTCATGTCTGCTGTCGACGCTCCCAAGATTATTGTCGTTACCGACAAGGCCAAGGTCTCCCCGGTCAACGCCAAAGACCGTCCGTTCCCGCTGGAATGGACTCGGAATATTGGCATTGCTGCGCATATTGACGCCGGCAAGACCACGACCACCGAGCGGATTCTTTTTTACTCCGGTGCTGTGCACAAGATGGGCGAAGTCCATGAAGGCACGACGGTGACCGATTGGATGGAGCAGGAGCGCGAGCGTGGAATCACGATTACCGCAGCCGCCATTTCCTGTGCTTGGAATGCCTCTTGGGGTCCTTGGAAGGGGATTAAGCAGCGGATCAATATCATCGATACCCCTGGCCACGTCGACTTCACCGCCGAGGTTGAGCGTTCACTCCGCGTGCTCGATGGAGCGGTCGCTGTGTTCTGCGCGGTTGCCGGGGTGCAGCCTCAGTCTGAGACCGTGTGGCGTCAGGCGAACAAGTATAAGGTTCCGCGCGTGGCTTTCATCAACAAGATGGATCGCACCGGCGCCGACTTCTTCCGCGCGGTTTCGGAGATGCGCGAGAAGCTCAAGGCGAACGCCCATCCTATTTTCCTGCCCATCGGCAAGGAGGAGAACTTCTCCGGTTTGGTCGATCTGGTGCAGAACATCGCCTATTCCTTCGACGAGAGTCCGGACGACCCACTCGGCATGAAGCCGGTGACAATTGAGATTCCCGACTCCATGAAGGAGCAGGCCAAGGAGTATCGCGACAAGTTGGTCGAGGCCGTCTGCGATTTCGACGACGTCATTGCCGACAAGTATCTCAATGGTGAGGAAATCTCGGTGGAAGAACTGACGCTCGGAGTCCGCAAGGCCACGATTTCGCTAAAGTTCACTGGCGTGATTCCTGGTTCGGCTTTCAAGAAGAAAGGTGTCCAGCGCCTCCTGGATAGCGTGGTGAATTTCCTCCCGAGCCCGATCGACGTTCCGCCGATGCAAGGGCAGGACAGTGACGGCAAGCCGGTCGAGGCCGTGGTCGACGACAAGGCCAAGATGGCTGGGCTCGCCTTCAAGCTTTGGAACGATCCGTTTGTCGGTCGCCTCGTTTTCGTGCGCGTCTATACCGGTATCCTGAACAAGGGTACCCCGGTCTATAATCCCCGCACCCGTCGGACAGAGCGCGTTTCACGTTTGGTGCTTATGCGGGCGATCGAACGCGAAGAAATTGACAAAGCCTACGCCGGAGACATCTGCGCCGTCGTCGGAGTGAAGGACGTGATCACCGGGGATACGCTCTGTGATGAGGATTTTGATATCCGTCTCGAACCGCCGTCCTTCCCGGAGCCGGTTATCTCGATGTCCATCGAACCGAATTCGAAGGCCGACCAGGAGAAGATGGGGACGGCCCTCCAGCGTCTCGTGGCCGAGGATCCCACCCTGCGCGTCAAGACCGATCCCGACACCGGCCAGACGATTCTCGCCGGCATGGGCGAGCTACACCTCGACATCATCCGCGATCGCATGAAGCGCGAGTTCAAGGTCGAAGCGACCGCCGGCAAGCCGCAGATCGCTTATCGTGAGACCGTCCTCAAGTCAGCCGACGGTGAGGGCAAATTCATTCGTCAGTCTGGCGGCAAGGGCCAGTACGGTCACGTCGTCGTCAAGCTCGAGCCGAACGAAAAGGGCAAGGGCGTCGAAGTCATCAACGAGACCGTTGGTGGATCGATTCCGAAGGAATTCATCAAGCCGTCCACCGAGGGAATTCTGGAGGGTGCCAACAATGGCATCGTCGCGGGCTTCCCGGTTGTGGATGTCATCATCCGGATCCTCGATGGGTCGTTCCATGAGGTCGATTCCTCGGAAATGGCGTTCAAGATGGCCGGCATCTTCGCGTTCAAGGACGCGATGAAGAAGGCGAACCCGATTCTCCTTGAGCCCATCATGGGCGTCGAAGTCACCACGCCGGAAGAGTACCAGGGTGATCTCATCGGCGACATCAATCGCCGCCGCGGTACCATCAACGGCATGGAGAACAAGGCTGGCGCGTGCATCATCGATTCGCGCGTTCCGCTTGAGATGCTCTTCGGCTACATCACGGATATTCGCTCACTTTCCAAGGGCCGCGCCTCCGCTGCCATCAGTCCCTCGCACTTCGAACAGGTGCCGAATTCGCTGCTCACGAAGATTGTCGAGAGCAACACCAAGGGTCCGGCCCGCACCTAAACCGCCCGTTCTTTTTTCGCCATGAAAGGCCAACGCATTCGCATTAAACTCCAAGGCTTCGACTATCGAGTCATCGATCAGTCGGCCCAGGATATCGTCGAGACCGCCAAGCGCTCAGGTGCGCGTGTGTCCGGCCCGATTCCACTCCCGACCCGGATCGAGAAACTCTCGGTCAACCGCTCGCCGCACGTGGACAAGAAGTCCATGGAGCAGTTCGAGACGCGCACGCACAAGCGGCTGATCGACATCATCGAGCCCACCGCCCAGACGGTGGACGAACTCAAGAAGCTCAACCTCCCTTCGGGCGTCGACATTACCATCAACGTCTAAGACTTACTTTTAAATCCATCGTTAGCAGTTGCCCACGTGCCTTCGCGGCACCTCTAGGCCTCCACTAATGTAGGTCCTTAAACGGAATCTCTCCACCTACCGCTTAGCCCATGATCTCAGAAATTTTAGGTAAGAAGATCGGCATGACGCAGATCTATGACGCGCAAAACGTCTTGATCCCTGTGTCAGTCGTTGAAGCCGGACCCTGTGCTGTGGTCCAAGTCAAGACCGTCGCCACCGACGGCTATAATGCTGTGCAAATTGGCTTCGCGCAGAAGAAGGCGAAGAACACGGCCGCGGGTGAGATGGGCCATGCGAAAAAGGCCGGACTCGAGAATCCGCCGCGCGTACTTGGCGAGGTCCGACTGACCGACGCCCCGACCCTCAAGGTGGGCGACGTTGTAACGGTTGCGGCCTTCTCCGAAGGCCAGCTCGTCGATGTGAGCGGCATTACCAAAGGTAAAAGCTTTCAGGGTGTCGTTAAGCGCTTTCGCGTGGGTGGCGGTCCTGCCGCGCACGGCTCGATGTTCCATCGCCGCATCGGTTCGATCGGTATGCGCCAGACGCCCGGTCGTTCCTGGAAGAATCAGCGCATGCCCGGCCACATGGGCAGTGAGGCTCGCACGGTCCAGAACCTTCGCGTTGTGAAGATCATTGCCGACAAGAATCTCATTCTCGTGAAGGGCGCGATTCCCGGCGCCAACGGCGACGATGTCGTCGTTCGCACCGCGATCAAGGGCCAGCCCAAAGCGGCGAAAGCCTGAACCGGAGACACCCAGACATGAAACTCACTGTTTTTAGTTCCGACGGCAAAACCAGCAGCGAAAAGGATTTCGCTGGTCTCCCGACGTTTGAAGGCGACAAGGGCCTTCAGGCCGTGAAGGAAGTCGTGGTCGCCATCAACGCGAACAATCGCCAGGGAACGCACTCGACCAAGACGCGCGGCGAGGTCCGCGGCGGTGGTAAGAAGCCGTGGCGCCAGAAGGGTACGGGTCGCGCCCGTGCCGGTTCGATTCGCTCTCCCCTCTGGAGCGGCGGTGGCGTGGTCTTCGGGCCGAAGCCGCGTGACTATTCCAAGAAAATTAATGGCAAGGTGAAGTCGCTCGCTTTCAGTCGCGCACTTTTCGACCGCGCCAGCGCGGGTGAACTCGCGGTCATCGAGCAATTTGGCGCCGCCCCATCCAAGACGAAGGTGGTCAGCCAAGTGGTCGGCCGCATTGCCCCGAAGGGTAAGATTCTCCTGGTCGACGCTCCGTTTACTGCCGAGACGGCACGCGCGGCGCGCAACATCGGTCGCGTTTCGCTGCAAGAAGCCGCGAAGCTCAACACCCTCGATCTCTGCCAATACCAGAAGATCGTCGTCAGCGCCAAGGCGCTCGACGCCATCATCGCCCGCGTCAACGGAGGTAAGAACTAATGCAAGCCGACAAAGTCCTCAAGCTCGTCCGCCTTTCGGAGAAGTCGAACCAGCTCAGCTCGATGCTGGGTCAGTACACCTTTGAGGTGACGAAATCTGCCAACAAGCACGCCATCGCCGAAGCTGTTGAGCAGACCTTCAAGGTCACCGTCCGCCGCGTGAACGTCCAAAATTACCGCGGCAAGAACAAGAAGAGCCGCCAAGGCCGTCCCAGTGTCGGCTCGGACTACAAGAAGGCGATCGTGACGCTCAAAGCCGGCGACAAGATCGAACTCGTCTAACCGCGCTGCCGCATCCGGAGAAACGCACCATGCCTATCCATTCATTCCGTCCGCTCACGCCCTCTGGCCGTTTTACGTCGCTGAACAAGCAGACGGGACTGTCCAAGAAGCGTCCTGAACGCGGCCTCACCGAGCACAAGCACAAGTCCGGTGGCCGCAATGTCTACGGCCGCGTCACATCCCGTCACCGGGGTGGCGGGCACAAGCAGCTCTACCGCATCATCGATTTCAAACGCGACATCCTCGACCTGCCGGCGAAAGTTCAGGCGATCGAGTATGATCCGAACCGCACCGCTAATATCGCCCTGCTTGCTTATACGACGGGTGAAAAGCGCTACATCCTGGCGCCGAAGGGTCTCAAGGTAGGGGACACCATTTTTGCGGCGAATAAGGTGACGACGAACGATTTCAATGTGGGGAACAACTTCCCGCTCGAAATCATTCCGCCCTCCACACTCCTGCACTGCGTTGAGCTGGTGCCGGGCCGCGGGGCGCAAGTCGCCCGGTCGGCGGGTGCGAGTCTTGAGCTGGTGGCCGTGGAGAATGGCCAGGCGACGCTGAAGATGCCCTCAGGCGAGCTTCGTTTCGTCCATCCGAAATGCCGCGCCACGATTGGCGAGGTCGGCAACGGTGACCACAACCAGCAATCCTTGGGCAAAGCCGGTCGCAAGCGCTGGCTCGGCGTTCGTCCAACCGTTCGCGGTATGGCGATGAACCCGGTCGATCACCCCAATGGCGGCGGTCAGGGCAAGTCCAAGGGTGGTGGCGGTCGCCAGCATCTCGTTTCCCCGTGGGGTCAGTTGGCGAAGGGCTATGTGACTCGTCGTCGCTCCAAGCTCTCGAACAGCATGATCATCGTTCACCACAACGGCCGCAAGCCGCGTAACAAGAAGTAAGCCGTACCTTTTCGCACCATGGCACGCTCCATCAAAAAGGGTTTCTTCGTCGACTACCACCTGCTCGAGAAAATCGAGAAGGCGGTGAAGACTGGCGTGAAGAAGCCGATTCAGACCTGGTCTCGTCGATCGACCATCACCCCGGATTTCATCGGCCACACGTTCAGTGTGCACAACGGTAAGATCTTCATGGCCGTGTACGTCACGGAAAACATGGTCGGGCACAAGCTGGGCGAGTTCGCCCCCACCCGCATCTTCAAGTCGCACGGTGGAATGACCCGCAAGGAAATCTAAGTTTCCGCCCGCGGACGTTTTCAACCTCTCATCCTCGCAAACAAAATCAACAAAGGGTAGGGCACGGTTTCCGTGCTACTATCGCCGGGCTCTGGCCCTGGAATTCTCACCCGAACATGGAAGTACAAGCCCTCACCCGCTACGCGCGCATGTCGCCAAAGAAGATGCGCGAAGTCTCGCGCATCATTCAGGGACGCAAGGCGGCGGAAGCCGCCGATTACCTGGCTCTGATTCCGCGCAAGTCCGCACGCCTCATCGCCAAGACTCTCCGCAGCGCCATCGCGAACGCAGAGAACAACAACAATCTGTCGGCCGACAGCCTGACGGTGAAGTTTGCGCTGATCGAAAACGGTCCGGTGTTGAAGCGGTTCAAGGCCGGTGCCCGCGGTACCGCCAAGCCTCGCCGCAAGAAAATGTCGCATATCCGCATCGTCCTTTCCGACGGCAACTCCAGCTAATCACTTCCATGGGCCAAAAAACCAACCCGACCGGTTTCCGTCTCGCTGTCCGTCGCAACTGGCAGTCTCGCTGGTACGCGAACAAAAAAGATTTCGGCAAGCTGCTGGCTGAGGATCAGCTGATCCGCAGCAAGCTGATGGAGAAGCTGAAGCAGGCCTCCGTCCCGCGCATCTTCATCGAGCGCGCGTCGAATCGCGTCCGCGTCAAGATTTACACCGCCCGTCCCGGCATCGTCATCGGTCGCAAGGGGCAGGAGATCGAGAAGATCAAAGAGGAATTGGCCAAGCTGACCGGCAAGGAGATCCTCCTCGATATTCAAGAGGTCAAGAAGCCCGAGATCGAGGCCGCCTTGGTGGCCGAGAACGTCGCGCTCCAGCTTGAACGACGCATCGCTTTCCGCCGCGCCATGAAGAAGGCCGTGGAAATGGCCATGGCGCTCGGTGCCGAAGGTATTCGTATTCAGTGCTCCGGTCGCTTGGGCGGCGCGGACATTGCCCGCCGTGAGTGGCAGCGCAAGGGCCGCGTGCCGTTGCACACCCTCCGTGAGAACATCGACTACGGGTTTGCCGAGGCGTTGACCGTCTATGGCAAGATCGGGGTCAAGTGCTGGATCTGCAAAAAAGAATCCGACAACAACTGATACCGAATCCGATTTCTAATCCTCGATCTTGAAGGGCCACCTGGCGCCGGGATCGGGGAGACAAGTCGAAGTTCCGCTATCCAAAATCGAAATTTCCCATGGCTCTCGCTCCCGCCCGCACCAAATATCGCAAATCGCAGAAGGGCTCCCGCGCCGGTAATGCCAAGCGCGGCAACACGCTCGCGTTCGGCGAATTCGGCCTTCAGTCGCTCTCCCGCGGCCCGATGACGGGCCAGCAGATCGAAGCGGCCCGCGTCACGATCTCGCGGCATCTTAAGCGCAAGGGTAAGCTCTGGATCCGCGTGTTCCCGCACAAGCCGATCAGCAAGAAGCCGGCCGAGGTGCGCATGGGCCAGGGCAAAGGCCCCGTGGAGTATTATGTCGCCGTGATCAAGCCGGGCGCCGTGCTCTTCGAACTGGCGGGTATTTCCCCCACTATTGCCAAGGAGGCCTTCCGCCTCGCCGATGCCAAGCTCCCGTTCCGCTGCCGTTTCATCACGCGCGAAAACGCGGTCGCCTGACGCAATCCTCAAACTGTCCATCATGACTGCCAAAGAAATCCAGGCGCTCTCCGCCGGCGAAATCGATCTCAAGCTCCGCGAAGTCCGCGAGCAGCTCCTTCAGCTCCGGCTGCGCAAGCAGACGGGTCAGGTCGAGAAGACGCACGAACTGCGGACGCTCCGCAAGGACATCGCCCGGCTCGAAACCGCCAAGACCGCCAAGAAAAAATCAGCTCCCGTTGCCGCTTAAGCGTCGGACGGAATAAATTCTCACTGCCATGTCTTCTGTCTCCACCGGCCAGCGCACCGTTCGTAAAACCCAAGTTGGCTTCGTTTCGAGTCGCTCGGGCGACAAGTCCATCAAGGTCACGATCGCGTACAAGACGCCCCATCCTCTTTACCACAAGGTCGTCAACCGCCAGACCGTGCTCCACGTCCACGACGAGAAGAACGAGACCAAGGTGGGCGACAAGGTCGAGGTCATGGAAACCCGCCCGATCAGCCGCCTCAAGCGCTGGCGTGTTATCGCGGTGCTCCAGAAGGCCGTGACGACCGATGCCGTTGCCATCTCTGAAGCCGACGTCGCGGCGCAGGTTCCGACCAAGACCACTGCCCCGAAGTCGGATGCCACCGCGTCCGCTCCGAAGGCCTGACCACACCTCCAACCAACCTTTTCAGGAGAACGCCATGATCCAACTGCGCTCCATTCTAGAAGTCGCCGACAACACCGGCGCCCGTCGTGCCGCGATGATCAGCCGTAAAGGCCAGATCACGACCACGGCTGGCGTGGGCGACATCATCACTGTCCACATCAAGCAAAGCTCCACCGAAGCGACCGTTAAAAAGGGTGAAGTCGCGAAGGCGGTGGTGGTGCGTACGAAGGCTCCGGTTCGCCGCGCCGACGGCAGCTACCTGCGCTTCGATAGCAATGCGATCGTCATCATCGATGCGACGAACAATCCGCGTGGCACCCGCATTTTCGGGCCGGTCGCGCGTGAGCTGCGGGCGAAGAACTTCATGAAGATCATCTCGCTCGCTCCGGAGGTCCTCTAAAATGAAGAAATTCCACGTCAAACGCGGCGATGCCGTCGTCGTCATTTCAGGTTCCCAGAAGGGCAAGTCGGGCAAAGTGCTCGAGATTCTTCCGGCCAAGCAGCGAGCTCGGGTCGAGGGCCTGGCCATGATGAAGCGCCACCTGAAGAAGTCCCAAGAGCATCCCCAAGGCACAATTTCCGAGCGGGAAGGCTCCATCCATATCTCCAACCTGATGTTGCAGGCGACTTTTGACGCCAGCAAACGCAAGAAGCCGGCCCCCGCCGTCTGATTTCCGCGACTGAGCGCTTGCCATGGCCCTTGGCCCTCTGCGTTACTGAGCGCTTTTCGACTCTCAACTACCTATCTCCAACGTCCCGGACTGATACCCCGGGTCCACGAAAATGAGCTACGTTCCCACTCTCAAAAAACTCTACTCCGACCAGGTTATTGCCGAATTGGTGAAGAGCCGCGGTTACACCAACAAGCACCAGGTGCCGAAGTTGGTGAAAATTAACATCAACACGGGCATCGATGCCGAGGCCGACAAGAACCAGATCGCTGAGATCGCCCGTGATATCGGTGCGATCGCCGGTCAGAAGCCGGTTCTGGCCCGTGCCCGCAAGGCCATCGCCAATTTCAAGCTGAAGCCAAACCAGATCGTGGGTTGCCACGTGACCTTGCGTGGCGCGGCGATGTGGGAGTTCCTTTATCGTCTGCTCGCCGTCTCTCTGCCGACCATTCGCGACTTTCGCGGGGTTCCCCCGAAGCTCGATGGTCAGGGCAACTACAATCTCGGGATCACCGATCACTCGATCTTCCCCGAAATCACGGTCGAAAACATCAAGAAGCACATCGGTCTCGACATCACGATTGTGACGACTGCGCAGACGGACGAAGAGGGTCGCGAACTGCTTCGCCTCCTCGGGATGCCTTTCCGTCGTAGTGAAACCACCGCCCCGAAGGCGAACGCCGCCTGATCCGCCCCAACGCTAGAATCGAACCACGACCATGCCGAAGACTTCAGCCATCGAACGGAACAAGAAGCGGATCAACCTCGCTGCCAAGTTCGCCGCCAAGCGCGCCGAATTGAAGGCCGTCCTGGCCAACCCGAGTGCGACCGACGAAGATTTTTACGCCGCGCAGAAGCAGCTTCAGAAGCTCCCGCGCAACTCCTCGCCGACCCGGATTCGCAATCGCTGCGCCCTCAGTGGTCGTCCGCGCGGCTACAAGCGCAAGTATGGCGTGTCCCGCCTGACCTTCCGCGAGTTGGCGCTGGCCGGCAAGATCCCCGGTGTGACCAAGTCGTCCTGGTAATCATCCTCCCGCGACCGCGATTTTCCATTCTCCAGTTCTTTTTTGCCGGAAGTTTAAGCGCCTCGGCGCTCGGATATGATCCGGCATTGCAGACCAACCAACATCCAACATGACCGACCCAATCAGTGATTTTCTCACTCGCCTGCGCAATGCCGGCAAGGCACGCCTCGATGAGTGCATTCTTCCGCATTCGACGCTCAAAGAGAGCATCGCGGTTATTCTGAAGAACGAGGGCTACGTCTCTAATTTCACGACCGGTGTCGACGCCCTGGGGCACAAGACGCTCGTCGTTAAGATGAAGTACGTCGATGGCACCTCCGCCATCACTGGCATCACGCGCGTGTCGTCCCCCGGCCGCCGTCTCTATTTTCGGTACAACGAAATTCCGCGGGTCCTTAACGGGCTCGGCATCGGCATCCTTTCGACTTCAAAGGGCCTGATGAAGGACGCCGACTGCCGCCGTAACAAGGCGGGTGGCGAAATGATCTGCAACGTCTGGTAACTAGGCACGACCATGAGCCGCATTGGCAAACAACCCGTCCCGATTCCCGACAAGGTCAATGTCACCCTCAAGGGTGACACCGTCCTCGTCGAAGGACCCAAGGGCAAAGTCTCGAAACTCTTCGCGCCGGTCGTCAAAGTCACCATCGCTGACAAGAAGATCACGGTCGTCCCCACGGAAGACCAAAGCCGTTTCGCGAAGGCGATGTACGGCACCGTTCGTTCGGTGATCGCTGGCATGGTCAAGGGCGTGACCGATGGCTATACCAAGGAGCTCGAGATCCAGGGCGTTGGCTTCAAGGCCAACCTCAAGGGCAAGCAACTCGACCTTGCGCTGGGCTACTCGCACCCGATCGTGATGGACATCCCGGACGGCATTAAAGTCACCGTGACTGACCAGACCAAGCTCAAGGTTGAGGGCGCTGACAAGCAACTCGTGGGCGCCGTCGCCGCCGAGATCCGCGGTTATTACCCGCCGGAGCCGTACAAGGGCAAGGGCGTGCGCCTCGTGGGCGAGCGCGTCCGCCGCAAGGAAGGCAAGACCGTCGCCTAATCGAATCCAAAATGAGCAACTCTTCCAAAGCCACCCTCCTGCAGAAGCGCCGCTGGAGAATCCGCAAGAAAGTCACTGGCACCGCGCTGCGTCCGCGCCTTTGCGTCCGTTTCACCGCCAAGCATGTTTATGCTCAGGCGATCGACGACGACGCGGGTGCGACTCTCGTGTTCCTTGGCAGCCTCGATCCCGAACTGCGCAAGCAGAAGCTCAAGGCCAACATCGCCAGCGCCAAGGCGCTCGGTGTCGCGTTTGCCTCGAAGGCCCAGGCGGCCGGCATCTCCTCCGTCGTGTTCGACCGCAGCGGTGCTCCCTATCACGGCAAAGTTAAAACATTCGCCGACGCTGCGCGCGAAGGTGGCCTCAAATTCTAAAAAGCATGAGTACCGAATCGACGCCCGTTTCCGACACCTCCGCTGCCGCTCCCGCTGCAGCCCCCGCGGCTCCCGCGGCGGCCCCTGGCCGTGAGCAACGCGATGGCCGCGGCCATGGTGGCGGTGGCTTCCGTGGGCAGGGTGGTGGCGGCGGTTTCCGCGGCCCCCGCCGTGATGGTGGTGGCGGCCGCCGCGATAATCGCTCCAAGGAACCGTCCGACGGTCCGACGATGATCGAGAAGGTCGTTTTCATCAATCGGTGCGCCAAGGTCGTCAAAGGTGGACGCCGTTTCAGCTTTTCTGCGCTGGCCGTTGTTGGTGACGGCAAGGGCAAGGTCGGCATTGGCTACGGCAAGGCAAACGAAGTGCCCGATGCCATTAAGAAGGGCACCGCGAATGCGCATAAGCATCTGGTGAACGTGAAGCTCAAAGGGGACACGATTCCGCATGATGTGCTCGGCGTTTATGATGGCGGCCGCGTGATGTTGAAGCCTGCGTCCCCGGGTACCGGCTTGATCGCGGGTGGCGGCGTTCGCGCCGTCCTCGAGGCGGCGGGCGTGAAGAACATTCTCACCAAGTCGATGGGTTCCTCAAACCACATTGCCGTGGTGCATGCGACCCTGAACGGACTCCTGCAACTCCGTCCGGCGGAGGCGATTTCCGCCATTCGCAAGTCGAGCTAATTCCGGTTTAAATTTTCAATCCGAGTTCCGCCGAATCAAACCGGCGGGGCGCCCCCTCATAGGAATCATTATGAAACTTCACGAACTTAAGAATGTTGTCGGTGCAGTGCACCGCAAGAAGCGCGTCGGCTGCGGCGAAGGCGGCGGGCACGGCAAGACCTCGGGGCGCGGTGGCAAGGGCCAGACGGCTCGCTCCGGTGGCAGTATTCGCCCCGGTTTCGAAGGCGGCCAGATGCCTCTTTACCGCAAGCTGCCTCACCGCGGTTTCAACAATTACAATCATCGGACTGAAGTCGCGGTGATCAATGTCGGCGCTCTGGCCGACCTCGACGCCAAGATCACCGAGGTTAATGCCGAGGTCCTCGCAGCCAACGGACTGATTCGTGGCGGCGAACTCGTGGTGAAGATTCTTGGTGACGGTGAAGTAAGCCGTGCCCTCAAGGTGACTGCGGCCAAGTTCACCGAGTCCGCCAAGGCGAAGATCGAAAAGGCCGGCGGTCAGGCGATCGTGGGCTGAGGTCGATCTTTCGATTTTTGGTTTAGGATCTTCGACTCGCGGAAACTGCTCCCGACCGAATCGTCCGTACGAAAATCGAAAATCGAAAATCGAAAATCCCCAGATGTTTTCCGCCTTCACGAACTCCCTGAAAATCCCCGAACTGCGTTCGCGGATTTTCTACACGCTGTCGCTGCTGTTCGTCTCGCGCGTCGCGTCGATCATCCCGCTGCCCGGCATCGATCCGCATCCCTTGCAGCGCTTCTTCGCGGAGCAGGCGTCCAGCGGGGCCGGCAATCTGATCGGGTTGTACAATATGTTCACGGGCGGCGCGCTCACCAAGGGTGCGATCGCAGCGTTGGGCATCATGCCCTACATCAGCGCCTCGATTATCTTCCAGTTGATGACGGCGGTTGTGCCGTCACTCAGCCGGCTCCAGCAGGAGGGTGATGTCGGACGTCAGAAGCTCACCCAGTACACCCGGTATGCCACCGTCTTGATCTGTGTCATTCAGGGCACGCTTCTGATTCTGGCCCTGCAAAACCCCGGCCAGCTTTTCCCGGGATACGATATCGCGACCTACGGCTCGATCGTAATCATCGACAAGTGGAGTTTCATCATCACGTCGGTCATTTTCATGACCGCCGGGACGATGCTTTTGATGTGGCTCGGTGAACAGATCACGCAGCGGGGCATTGGCAATGGCGTCTCGCTGTTGATCACGGTGGGTATTCTCGCCGACATTCCCGGTGCGGCGGCGCAGACGTATCGTCTCTTCTTCCGGCCGGTCGGCACCGGTCCGAGTCTCGGGCTGCCACAGGCTGTGATCATGATTGCTCTCTTTGTGATCGTGACGATGGGCATCATCGCCGTCGTGCAGGGACAGCGCAAAATCCCGGTCCAGTATGCCAAGCGCGTCGTCGGGAACAAGGTCATGGGCGGTCAGAGTTCGTTCCTGCCGCTCAAAGTGAATTACTCGGGCGTCATGCCCGTCATCTTCGCGAGCGCGATTCTCCTCTTTCCCCAGCAGATCCTTTCGTGGGTCGGCGCGCACTTCCAACTGCGCTTCCTCACGGAGTTTTCCGCCAACCTGCTCCGAGGGCACTGGACCTACTACGTGCTCGATACCATGCTGATTCTCTTCTTCAGCTACTTCTGGGTCTCGGTCATGTTCAAACCGATCCAGATCGCGGACGATCTGAAGAAGTATGGTGGTTACATCCCGGGCGTGCGTCCTGGTGAGCCGACGGCGCAGTTTCTGGATTTTATCATGACGCGGCTGACCTTGGCCGGCGCCGTCTTCCTGACGGTAATCGCGATCATGCCGGATGTGCTTTTGTTTGAGCTCAACGTCCCAACCCGGATTGCCTACTTCTTTGGTGGCACCGGCATGTTGATCACCGTCGGCGTCATCCTCGACACGATGCGGCAGATTGAGACCTTCCTGCTCCAGCGCCATTATGACGGCTTCCTCAAGAAGGGCCGCATCCGGGCGCGAAGCGCCAATCCGACCGGCGGCATGACGGGCGAGGCGTTGAGCCATGAAGCCGTGATGAAAATCGCGTTACCGATGCTCGGCTTGCTGCTTCTGGGTGCGAGTATCTGGGCCTACAACGCCTTCCTGAAATAAGTTCTTTACTCCGGGCGTGATGGCTGGCATCTCCGACCCCTTCATCGCTTCCGGCGCTCGCGCCAAGGCGAAGTTCCTTCTCCTCGGTTTACCGGATTCCGCTTTGGAAACACTGGTTAACCAGGCCCGTTCTTTGAATATTGAGCACGTCTCTCCGGCCCGCCTGAAAGGGCCCGAGATTTCGCGCCGCCCGGCCAACGCCGCGGCGGAGGAAGCTGCCACGCTCGCGCTGATGCGCCGCTGGTTCTTCGCGCGCAAACCTGATGCGGGATTTGTCCTCACGGACTTCCCGGCTACGCTGCTCCAAGCCCAAGTGTTCGACGAATGGCTCGAGACCCGCAACGAAACGCTGCATAGCGTCATCTTTGCCGAGTCCGGCTCCTTCGCTGCTGTTGTTGAACACTATCGCACGCTCGGTCTCCTGATGGAGCCGGGCGGCCCTGCAGCGCCCGGTTTACCGGTACCTGCATTTATGTCCGCCTCGGCGGGTGTAAATTGAGCCCATGACGATCCCGATCAAAAATCGAGAGGGTATCGCCCGGATGCGAGAGGCGTGTGCCATTGCTGCGACGGTGCTTGATCAACTCAAGCCGCTGGTCCGGCCTGGCATCACGACTCAGGACTTGGAAGAAGCCGGCCGCGACCACATCGCCCGGCTTGGAGCCCGAAGTGCCTGTTATGGCTACCAGCACGGTTCACGCCGCTATCCGGCGCACACCTGCATCTCAGTGAACGATGAAGTCGTTCACGGTATTCCCTCGCTGCGTCGCGTCCTTCATGAAGGCGACATCGTCTCTCTCGATGTCGTCGTATGGTACGAAGGCTACGTTGGCGACAATGCCTACTCTGTTCCCGTTGGGGCAGTCACCCCTGCGATTGAAAAGCTGCTCCGCGTCACGCGGGAGTCGCTCGAACTCGGAGTGCGTGCGGCGCAGGTTGGAAATCGGATCGGAGACATCTCCGCGGCCGTTCAGACCTACGTCGAGGCCAACGGATTCAGCGTGGTGCGCGACATGGTCGGACACGGCGTCGGCGTCTCGATGCACGAACCGCCTGAGATCCCGAACTTCGGCCGCAAGGGTAGCGGGGATCGCATTCGACCCGGGATGACTTTGGCGATTGAGCCGATGGTCAACCTCGGGGCTTACAAGACCAAGACGCTCTCGGACGGATGGACGATTGTAACCGCGGACGGATCGCCCTCGGCTCACTTCGAACACACTGTGCTCACAACCGAACAGGGACCGGAAATCCTCACCGTTCCCCGCGCTGCGGCCCGCGTTGCCTGACGCTGCACATCAATTTTTTCCCACACTTTTCAACCCTCTCAACCGCGCTTCCGGCGCGCCTAACTTAACTCACATCACACCATGCCTCGTCTCCTCGGCGTAGATATTCCTGCCAAAAAGAAAGTCGCGTACTCGCTTCGCTATATCAATGGCATCGGCCCCACGCGGGCTGACCTGCTGGTCAAGGAAGCCGGCCTTGATGCAAACATGCGTGCGCAGGACCTCACGGAAGAGCAGCTGAACAAGATTCTGCATCTCATTACCGAGCACAAGTGGGTGCTCGAGGGCGACCTTCGCCGCGAAATCGCCGCCAACCTGAAGCGCCTCCAGGCGATCAATTGTTATCGTGGCATCCGCCACCGCCGTGGACTCCCGGTCCGCGGCCAGCGCACCAGCACCAACGCCCGTACCCGCAAGGGCCCGCGCAAGACCGTTGGCGTCACCAAAGTTAAGGAAGCCTAAAAATTATAGCCGGCTGGCGGGTGAGAGCAGGTTCCCTGCTTCTTCCTCGCGAATAGCCCATCCCAAAAGATCATGGCCGAAGAAACGTCCGCTCCGAAGAAAGAGAAGCCCAGCAAAGCCGCCGCCGCCCCGGAAGGTGCTGCTGCCACGCCTGCCGAAAAGAAGGTCAAGGCCCCCAAGGCTGGCGCCGACAAGGCCGCCAAGCCTGCTGCCGAAGGTGCCGCCCCCGCCGGTGCGCCCGCGGCTCCGGCTCCCGAGGCCAAGCCCGTTGAGATGGTTGGCGGCGTCGCCAAGCAACCCACGGCCGAAGATCTCCTGAAGGAAGAGCTCGGTACCATCAAGGTCCGCAAGGCCAAGGGCTCGAAAAACGTCACCTCCGGTGTCGCCAACGTCCTCGCCTCTTTCAATAACACGATCGTCTCCATTACCGACCACAAGGGTCAGGTGATTGCGTGGTCGAGCGCCGGCAAATGCAATTTCCGCGGCTCGCGCAAGTCGACCGCCTACGCCGCGCAGATCGTGGCGCAGGATGCGGCTCGCAACGCCATGTCCCACGGCCTCAAGGACGTCGTGATTCGCGTTTCCGGTCCCGGCCTCGGTCGTGACTCGGCGATTCGCGCCCTGCAGGCTATCGGCCTCGAGATCACTTCGATCGTCGACGTCACTCCGATCCCTCATAACGGCTGCCGTCCGCGCAAGCGCCGCCGCGTCTGAGGCACTTCGCGTCCTCGGAATCCTCCTCTCAATTTTAACATCAGGAATTCATCATGGCTCGTTATACCGGCCCCACCACCCGCATCAGCCGTCGCTTCGGCCAGCACATTCTCGGCTCCGGCAAGGCGTTTGAACGCCGCGGTTTCCCCCCCGGCCAGCACGGCGCGAAGCTCAAGCGCAAGGTCTCGGAGTACGCCGTCGGCCTGAACGAAAAGCAGAAGCTCCGTTACATCTACGGGCTCCTTGAGCGTCAGTTCCGGCGCCTGTTCGAGATCGCGAAGAAGGAACGCGGCGTCACCGGCGAACGCTTCCTCCAGCTGCTTGAGTCCCGTCTCGACAGCACGATCTATCTTCTCGGCCTGGCGAAGAGCCGCGCGGCCGCCCGCCAGTTCGTCAACCACGGCCACATCCGCGTCAACGGCCACAAGGTCGACATCGCGAGCTACAACGTGCAACCGGGCGATGAAATCGAGGTCAAGAACACGCCGGCTTCCCGGCAGCTCGCGACCCGGTGCCTCGAGGAAAACCGCGTCCGCAATGTCCCGGGCTGGCTGACCATGAATCCGGAGACCTTCAAGGCCACCGTGGTGCGGCTCCCGACGCGCGAAGAGATGACGCAGGATGTCAACGAGCAGATCATCGTTGAGTTTTACTCCCGCTTCTAAGCTCCGCTTCGTCCACCTTTCACTTCTCACGTCTCAACGTCAGCGCTCACCGCCATGCCTAAACGTCTCGGAAAGTTCGAACTCCCCAGTAAGCTCACCAAGGTCGAGGAAGGCTCCACGCCCACGTATGCCAAGTTCATCGCCGAGCCCTTCGAGGCCGGTTATGGACACACCGTCGGCAACTCGCTGCGTCGCGTGCTGCTCAGCTCGATCGAGGGCGCGGCCATTTCGTCCATCAAGATCGACGGCGTTAATCACGAGTTCCAGTCCATCGACAATGTGGTCGAGGATGTGACCGACATCGTCCTGAACCTGAAGAAAATCCTGATCGTTTCGACCAAACGCGAGGCGATCACGCTGCAGATCAAGGCCACGAAGGCGGGTCCGGTCACGGCTGCCGATATTCAGGCCGACGCCAATATCCAGATCGTCAATCCCGACCAGGTCATCTGCACCCTCGACTCGAAGCGTTCCTTCGAGGCGGAAATCGAGATCAAGACGGGCCGCGGCTATTATCCCGGCGTCGACAACAAGAAAGAGGAACAGGCGATTGGCGTCATTCCGATCGACTCCCTCTTCTCTCCGGTTCGCCTCGTGAAATACGCCGTCGAGGCGACGCGCGTGGGCCAGATCACGGACTACGACAAGTTGATCCTCGAGATCTGGACCGACGGCCGCATCACTCCGGATGACGCGCTCAAGCAGGCGGCTTCCATTCTCAAGCACCACCTCGATGTCTTCGATCGCGTCAGCGAAGAAGCCTACGAGTTCGAGAACCAGCAGTCCGAGGTCAGCGAGGAGCAGAACAAGCTTCGCAAGCTGCTCAACATGTCGGTCAACGAAATCGAACTCTCGGTTCGTGCGGCCAACTGCCTCAACAACGCCAACATCACGACCGTCGGCGAGCTGGCGATGAAGACGGAGCAGGAAATGCTCAAGTACCGCAATTTCGGCAAGAAGTCGCTCAACGAGATCAAGGAGAAGCTCGAGGCCCTCGGTTTGTCCCTGGGCATGAAGTTCGACGAGCGCCTGCTCGACACCAAGAAGGAAGGCTGAGCACCTTCGATTTTCGTCGTGGATTTTCGATTGCCCCGGCAGTCGAAAATTCCGCTTCCGTCAGAATCGAGAATCGGGAAATAGAATTCGAAAATTTACCGGGCCTCGCGCCGTCCGCTGCCGCCCAACGCTGCGACCGGATTGCCGATCGGGGCCCGAAACCAAACCAATACCATGCGTCACAATAAACACCACGCCTCCCTGGGCGTGACCCGCGAGCACCGTCGGGCGATGTTGTCCAACCTCGCCACGTCGCTCATCACCCACGGTCGCATCCAGACCACCTTGACCAAGGCGAAGGCCCTACGTCCCTTCATCGAGAAGGTCATCACGAAGGCCAAGCAGGCCGCGGCGAAGACCGAGAAGAAGGATGCGATTCATCTGCGACGTCTCGCGCTCGCCGATGTCCGCGACGAGGACGCCATCACGAAGCTCTTCAACGAGACCTACAAGGAGTTCGTCAACCGCAACGGCGGCTACACCCGCATCTACAAGCTCGGTCCCCAGCGCATCAGCGATGCGGCGGAACTCGCGCTGATCGAATTCGTGAAGGCGGACGATCCGGGTTACAAGAAGTCGAAGGCGCGCAAGCCGGCCAAGGCCAAAAAGGCCAAGGTGGCGAAGTCCGAAGCTCCGGCGGCCGCGCCGGCGGAATCGGCTGCTCCTGCCAGCGAGACGAAGAGTTCCTAAGGTAGCTCTCACTTAACATTACAACGCGCCGGGCTCACGCCCGGCGCGTTTTTTTTGGCAGACATGGAGGCGGTTGGCCAAGGGGGCACCTCGGCCCGGCAGCCTTCGCTGGGCGCTTGGCGTTACGCGGGCGGGGCGCCAACCTCACTCCATGCTCGAGCTTTCCTCCGCTGTCGTCGTCTACTGCGTCCTGGTTGCCGCAGTCTTTCTGGCGCTGTGGCTGTGGTACGATCGCCGTGACCATCGCCGGTTCGAACTCGAGCGACGCAAGACCACGTTTCACTGCATTCGGTGCGGAGCATTGTACTCCGCGCCTCCGGGGTCGGAAATGAGCCCGTGTCCAAAATGCGGGCACGCCAACGCGCGGTTGAAGTTCTGAGCCGGGTGGAGGGAGGCGGTCCTCCGGCTTCTGCGCCGCGGCTTACACGTGAAGATTGGGCGGATGGATTGTTTGCCCGAATTGCACGCGACGATTCGCTGGCAGGAGGGGCGCGAGGCGTCGCGAAGTTCGCGATCCGCGTCGCGCTGCGATCGAGGCCGGCTTGAAGCCGCTGGTCACGAGCGCCCGCCAAGTTGGTCACGCGCGCTTGCGCCGGACGGATGACGCCACCAAGGTCGGCCGCGTGGCTCGGAAGGCGCTTTCCATTCTGCTGGCGGATGACGACGAGAACCTGCGGGTCTTGATTACCTGCTGGCTCCAGGCGGCCGGACATTCGGTCCAGTCGGCGGGAACTGCGAAGGAGGCGGCACTGCTGTTTGGGACGCGGAAATTCGATCTCGTGGTTACGGATATTTTGATGCCGGACGGAGACGGTTTGGAGCTGATCTCACACGTGAAGGCTGGTCAGCCGGCACCACGCATTTTGGCGATTTCCGGCGGCGGAAAATATGTGGAAGGCGATAACTGCCTCAAACTCGCCCGCGGCTGGGGAGCGCACGCCGCGGTCATCAAACCCTTCAATCGGGAGCAGCTTCTGGCCGCCGTAGACCTCGCGTTTGCGCCTCCCGTCTGGTGCTACTGATTGAGGTCAGCAGACCGTCAGGCGGCGGATTCGCTTTATCGCATGTGCGCTCAATTTAATATTCCCGCCACGGTGATCAGTGGCGCTGGTGCCGTCGCCGAACTGGTCCCGCAACTGCGCCGGCTCGGCCTCAGTCGCGTCCTGATCGTCACCGATCGTTACATGGTCCAGTCCGGTCTCATCGCCCGGATCGAGTCGGACCTGCGCGCCGGGTCCATCGAATGCGGAGTCTATGACGGCGTGCAGCCGGATCCGACCGAGGCCAACGTGCTTGCCGGGCTGGAGCGCCTCCGCGCGATCTCGGCCGGAGCCGTCGTGGCAGTGGGCGGGGGCAGCCCGATCGATTGCGGGAAAGCCGTCGCCATGCTCGCCACGAATCCGGTTCCGCTGGGTCAATACATGGGACGGAACAAGGTGGGCCGCGCGAGTGCCCCGCTCATTGCGATTCCGACGACGGCAGGTACGGGGAGTGAGGTGACCAAGGCGGCGGTCATCACGGATGCGGTGAAGGACGTGAAGATGCTGTTGATGGACCCGCGGCTGGTGCCGACCGTGGCGCTCGTTGATTTTGAACTCACGCTCTCGATGCCGGCCGGGCTCACGGCGGCGGTCGGGGTCGACACGCTTACCCATGGCATCGAGGCGTACGTTTCGCGGCTGGCCAATGCGCTGACGGACCCGCTGGCGCTGGCCTGTATCGAGAATGTCGGCCGGCACTTGGAAACAGCGTGGCGTGAGCCTGGCCATCGTGTGGCCCGCGAAGGCATGATGATCGCGGCGACGCAAGGCGGCATGGCCTTTGCCAACAGCAGTGTGTGCCTCGTGCACGGCATGAGCCGCCCGGTCGGCGCGCTGTTCCATGTGCCGCACGGAATTTCGAATGCGATGCTGCTGCCGGCGGTCACCCGGTTTTCCCTGCCGGGGGCCGAGCACCGTTACGCCACGATTGCCCGCACCCTCCGTTGGGCGGAGGCGGCTTCGTCCGACCGGTCGGCGGCGGAGGGTTTGGTGCTCGGACTGGAGGATTTGAACCGCCGGCTCCGCATTCCCCGGCTGCGCGACTATCCCGGGTTGGAAGAGCAGAGGTTTTTCGGCGTGGCGGAGAAGATGGCCAACGACGCGCTGGCGTCGGGCAGCCCGCAGAACAATCCCGTCGTGCCAAGCGCCGCGCAGATCGTGGAGTTGTACCGCGCCGCCTGGTAGCGCGTGGCGCGACGGTTACGTTGGCGAGGAATTGCACGATCGCTCTTGCCCCGCCCGGAGGGTTGGCGTGTCCTTTCCGTTTTTCCCGCGCCCATGCCTCAAACCATCGCCGTCCTCGACTTTGGGTCCCAGCTGACGCAGGTGATCGCGCGGCGGATCCGCGAGTGTCAGGTCTACTCGAAAATCTACCATTACTCGACGCCCGCCGCGACGCTGCGCGCCGATAACGTGGTGGGGATCATTCTCTCGGGCGGCCCTCAGAGCGTCTACGCGAAGAAGGCGCCGCATCCCGATCGCGAGATTTTCAATCTCGGCGTCCCCGTGCTCGGCATCTGCTACGGCGTGCAATTGATGGGGCATTTCCTCGAGGGCGACGTCGAGCACAGCCAGGAGCGCGAGTACGGCCATGGCGTGCTGTCCATCCAGCGGCCGGGGAAGCTTTTCGCCGGGTTGCCCCGCAAACTGCGTGTGTGGAATTCGCATGGTGACAAGCTGACCAAGCTGCCGCCGGGGTTTCGTGCCATCGGCACGACCGAGAATTCGCCCTTTGCCGCCATTGAGGATGCCCGGCGCCGGTTCTACGGCATCCAGTTTCATCCCGAGGTTTTCCATACCGAGCGCGGCGTGGACATGATCCGGAATTTCCTGCTCGGCATCTGCGGGGCGAAGCAGGACTGGACGACGAACGATTTCATCACGCACGCGGTGGAGAAAATTCGCGCCCAGGTCGGCAAGGGCCGCGTGATTTTGGGTCTCTCCGGGGGCGTCGATTCCTCCGTCGCCGCGGCGTTGTTGCACAAGGCGATTGGGAAGCAGCTGACGTGCGTGTTCGTGGACAACGGCCTCCTGCGGAAGAACGAGCGCGAGTACGTCGAGAAACTCTACCAGCGAAATTTCAAGATCGACGTCCGGGTGGTCGATGCCTCCTCGCTTTTCCTGCGGCGACTCAAGGGCGTGGTGGAGCCGGAGCAGAAGCGAAAGATCATCGGGCGGACCTTTGTCGAAATTTTCCAACGCTCCATCAGGTCCATCGGACACACCGAGTACCTGGCGCAAGGCACGCTCTATCCGGACGTGATCGAGAGCGTGTCCATCGGCAACAATCCCGCCTCGCTGATCAAGACCCACCACAATGTCGGTGGCCTGCCGAAGCGGATGAAGCTCAAGCTGGTCGAGCCCCTGCGCGAATTGTTCAAGGACGAGGTGCGGCAGGTCGGCACCGCCCTCGGGCTGCCCCGCGAAGTGGTCTGGCGCCAGCCGTTCCCGGGGCCCGGCCTCGGGGTTCGGGTGATGGGCGATCTGACCGCCGAGAAACTCGAGATCCTTCGCAACGCGGATGCGGTGCTGCAGGAGGAGATGATGACCTCGGGATATTACTACAAGGTCTGGCAATCGTTCTGCGTGTTCCTGCCCGTGCGCACCGTCGGTGTGTTTGGCGACGAGCGCACTTACGACTACGTGATCGCCATCCGGATCGTCGAAAGCATCGACGCGATGACCGCGGATTGGGCGCGGCTGCCGCACGAACTGATGCAGAAAATCTCCAGCCGCATCACCAACGAGGTGCGTGGGGTGGGGCGGGTGGTGTACGACGTCAGTTCGAAGCCGCCGGCGACGATCGAGTGGGAGTAAGGGCCAACTTGTCATTGCGGGCCGGCTGGAGGATCGGCTATTTCTGCGGCCCGATGTCTCACTCTTTGAAGTTCTCCCTCTTTCGCGCCAGCCTCACGGCCGCGGTGGTCATGGCCGCGGCGATTTCCGTCCCCGCGGCCGAGCCGGCGATGATTGCGAAGGCCCGCGCCTACCTCGGAACGGAAGCCGACCTGGAATCCGTTAAGGCCATTCACTACACAGGTACGCTGGTCGTGGCCGAGGAGACGGAAGCTTCGAAGCAGGCTCCGGCCGCCATGGACCTCGTGTTTCAGAAGCCCTACCGCCAGCGGGTCCAGGCAACCACGACCCAGCGAGTCGAGGTCACGGCCCTCGACGGTTACGATGGCTGGCAGCGGCTGCAGGATCCCGCCGACCTCTCCAAATGGCGGCAGTCACTTCTCGGCACCGATCAAATCAAACGCCTGCGCGCCAATACCTGGGAGAATCTGTCCTTTTTCCGCGGGATCGAAACGATCGGTGGGCGGATCGAGGATCTGGGGCCGGTGACGTTCGAGGGCATCGCCTGCCAGAAACTCGCCTACATCCACGCGCCGACGATCATCTTCTATCGTTACTTTGACCTCGCGACGGGCCGGCTCGTCTACAGCGAGACGGAGAACGGCTCCGGGATTCGCGAGCAAGGTGAGGTTCGGGTGAACGGCATCCGCTTTCCCAGGACGATGACGAACTCCACCAAGCTGCCAGACGGCAAGGTGCGGACCTACACAATCACTTTCGACAGGATCTCGGTGAACGAGGACGTCCCGGCCTCGCGATTCGCGGTTCCGGCGCTCGGGCCGAAATAAGGGCGACGCTTCGCCGGACTTTGCCGGGTTCGGGCCCCTCGCGGACGGAGAAAAACCTCGCCGGTCTGGCGGCACCCACCTAGACCGCCCCCTCTATTGGTCCATGCGCACTCTGCACCACGCTTCCAAGACGTTTCGCGATGAGCTTGCCGCCTTCTGCCGCGGCGCGGAGGTGCCGAGGGAAATCACCGACGCGGTGACCGCGATCCTCGCGGACGTCCGGACTCGCGGCGACGAGGCAGTGTCGTACTACGCGGCGAAATTCGATGGCGCGAAGCTGAAGGGCCGCGATTTTCGCGTCCCGGTGGCCGAGCTGAAAGCGGCGGCCGGCAAGCGCCCGGCCGCGGAAATCAAGGCCCTGACTGCGGCGCGCGACAGCGTCATCGCGTTCAACGAGCGCAGCCTGCCGCAGGCCTGGACGGCAAAGAACAAGCACGGGGCGATGGTCGGCGAGAAGTTCGATCCGATTCGTCGCGTCGGACTCTATGTTCCCGGCGGCGAAGTGCCGCTGGTGTCCACGGTCCTCATGACGGTCGCCCTGGCGAAGATCGCCCGCTGCCCCGAGGTGGCGGTCTTCACGCCGTCCGACGCGATGGGCAAGGTGGCGCCCGCCATGCTGGCCGCCCTGCACCTGCTGGGGGTCGACGAGGTCTACCGGGTCGGCGGGGTGCAGGCGGTCGCCGCGATGGCTTACGGCACGGCGACGATTCCGGCCGTCGACAAGATTTTCGGCCCCGGCAACGCCTACGTGTGCGAGGCGAAGCGGCAGGTTTTCGGCACCACGGGTGTGGATCTTCTGCCGGGTCCGAGCGAGGTGATGGTCATCGCCGATGAGACGGCGAAGATTCCTTTTATCGCCGCGGACTTGCTGGCGCAGGCCGAACATGGGTCGGGTCGCGAGAAAATCTACCTCGTGGCCACGTCGTCGGAGATCCTGGCGCAGGTCGCCTCGGAATTGCGGACGCAGATCCAGGTGCTCGGTCGCGCGGAAAAAACGCAGCGCGTGCTGGATCAGGGTTTCCTCGCCATCGAGGTGGCCTCGCTCGAACAGGCCGTGGAAATCGCGAACTACGTCGCACCCGAGCATCTGGAATTGCTGGTGGCGGATTCGGCGGCGAAGTTTTTGACGCGCGCGATTACGACCGCCGGGGCCATCATGATTGGGCAGCATACCCCGACCGCGCTCGGTGATTTCGTGGCGGGGCCGAGCCATGTGCTGCCAACCGGCCGGGCCGGGCGCTTCTTCAGCGGGCTGCGGGTCACGGATTTCCTCCGGCGGACCAGTCTCATCCAGTATGACCGCGCGAGTGTGAAGAAAGCAGAACCGATCGTGTCGGCCATCGCGGGCATGGAGCGGCTCGATGCCCACGCCCGCTCCGTTCGCATCCGGACGCTCTGACGGGCGGGAGGCCGGTCCAGGCCCGATCAACGGCCTCCTCTTTCCCGCGGATTTCTGCCTTTTTGACGTTGTCCATGTCCGACCTGTCCTCCCTCGCTCTCCCGCACATCGCGAATCTGCACGCCTACACGCCGGGTCTTCAGCCGAGTGAGCCGGGCTGGGTGAAGCTGAACACGAATGAATGCCCGTATCCGCCGAGCCCGCGCGTGGCGGAGGCCCTGCATGAGGCGATTGGCGCGGACGGTGCGTCGCTGCGTCTCTATCCCAACCCCGCCAGCCAGCCCGTGCGCGCCGCGATCGCGAAGCTGCACGGTCTCGACGAGAAGAGCGTGTGTGTGGGCAACGGCTCCGACGACATCCTCAACCTGCTGATCCGGGCCTACGGCGGTGAGACGGCCGCGACCGGATTCGCGCTGCCGAGCTACTCGCTCTATCCGGTGCTGGTCGCGATCCAGAACGGACGCGTCGAACCGATCGAGTTCGATCGCTCGATGCAGTTGCCGCTGGCGCGGCTGGCGGCGTCGTCGGCGAAGATATTTTTTCTCACTTCGCCGAATGCGCCCACCGGGGTCGGGTTCAGCAACGCCGCGATCCAACAGGCGCTCGACTCGTTTCGCGGGCTGCTGGTGGTGGACGAAGCCTACGCTCCGTTTGCGACGGAGAACGCGGTGCCGCTCCTGGCGCGTTATCCCCGACTGGTGATTGTGCGCACGCTGTCGAAGGCCTACGCTCTGGCCGGTATCCGCGTGGGCTATGCCCTCGCGGCGCCGGAAGTGATCGAGGTGCTGGATCGCGTCCGCGACAGCTACAACGTCAACCGCCTGTCGCAGGTCGCCGCCGTGGCTGCGCTGGGTGACCCGGCCTATTACGACGGTATCATCGCGCGAGTGAAGGCGACCCGGGATGCCGCGATTGCCGACTTTGCGACGCGTCGCGGCTGGTTCACCTATCCGTCGCAGGCGAACTTCATCTTTAGCGAGCCGCGGGACGCGCGGGGGAACGCGGGAGCCGCCGTGGCACGCTCCGCCTACGACTTCCTCTGTGCCCGCAAAGTATTGGTGCGGCTGTTTCCGAGCCACGCCTTGACCGCTTCCTTCCTGCGCATCAGCGTCGGCACGGACGCGGAGATGCGCGTCCTTGGCGAATCCCTCGACGCATGGCAAAGAACTCCAAACGCGTAGCAACCATCACCCGCCGGACCGCGGAGACGGACATCGTGCTGTCGCTCGCGATCGACGGCCGTGGTGCCGGCAAGATCGACACGGGGATTCCGTTCTTCGATCACATGCTCACGCTGTTTTCCAAGCATGGCCTGTTCGATCTGACCGTGCAGGCGAAGGGCGACGTCGAGGTCGACTATCACCACACCGTCGAAGACGTCGGCTTGGTGCTGGGCCAGGCCTTCAAGGAGGCGCTCGGCGACAAGCTCGGGATCCGGCGGTATGGCTTCTTCATCCTCCCGATGGACGAATCGCTGGCCCGCGTCGTCGTCGACGTTGGTGGCCGGCCGCACCTTGTGTACTCGGCGGAAGCGCCGACGATGTTCATCCGCGATTTCAATCTGATCCTCGTGAAGGAATTCTGCCGCGCGTTCAGCAACGCGCTCGGGGCGAACCTCCACGTCCAGCTCGTTTACGGCGAGGAGCCGCATCACGTGGCCGAGGCGATCTTCAAGTGCCTGGCGCGGGCCCTCGACGTGGCGACGCAAATCGACGCGCGCGCGGCGGATCTCCTGCCGAGCACGAAGGGGAAAATCTAGCCTGCGGCGCGGGTTTTGGGTTCTGGGTTTTGGGTTCGTTTGACCGGCCCAACTCAGAACTCAGGACTCGGAACTCAGAACCCAGAACCCAGAACCCTGAACTCCGAACCCCAAACTCCAAACGCCGAACGACCGCGCGTCCGCGTGGCCGTGATCGACAATGGCATCTGCAACCTGCGGAGCGTGACCAAGGCCCTCGAGGCCGTGGGCGCGGCGCCGCAGGTGGTCCGGACGCCGGCGGAAGTCGCGGCGAGCGGCGCTTCCGGGTTGGTGTTGCCGGGCGTCGGGGCGCTGCGGGACTGCGTGGGTTCGCTGCGCTCGGCGGGCTTGGATACCACGGTACGTGATTGGATTGACGCGGACCGTCCCTTTCTCGGCGTATGCCTCGGCATGCAGGCGCTCTTTGACCACTCGGAGGAGGGCAACGTCACCGGACTGGGCATCTTTCGGGGCAATGTCGTGCGATTCCGCCGTCCGCCGGAATACAAGATTCCCCACATGGGTTGGAATACCGTGCGGTTCCTGCAGCCCGGATCGGCGCTGGCGGCGGGTCTGGCTGCGCAGGGGGAGTCGTTTTATTTTGTGCACAGCTACCACTGTGTACCGGAGGACGCGGCCCTGACGCTCGCGGGCTGCAATTACGGTGGTGAGTTCTGCGCCGCGATTGCCCGGGGCCGGTGCTTTGCCACGCAGTTTCACCCGGAGAAGAGCCAGGCCAAGGGGCTTCAGATCTACCGGAATTTTGCGGCGATTGCCGGGCGGTAGGGACGCGTGGACCGGGCCGGAGGCGCGGTCGGGGCGCGGGTATTGCAGCGCACCTAACCAAAGCAGCCCGCCGGACTAATTCCGCTAATTTGTCCCGGTTCGAAGGGATCTTTTCTTTGCAAGCGGCGGGGATTCCGTTTCGCTCGGCAAACCATGGCCAAGACTGCCCTGCTCAAACTCGACGACAAAGAATATCCGCTCCCGGTGATGACGGGGACCGAGGGAGAGATGGCCATCGACACCCGCACGTTGCGGGCGACCACGGGGCACATCGCCTACGACCAGGGCTACGGCAACACGGGTTCGTGCGAGAGCCAGATCACCTTCCTCGATGGCGACAACGGGATCCTGCGGCATCGCGGTTATCCGATCGAGCAGCTCGCGGGACACCCTGACTTCGTCGAGACGGCGTACCTGGTGATTTACGGTGAACTGCCGAACGCGACGCAGCGGAAGGAATTCGGCCTGCGCTTGCGCAAGAATGCGGCGGTCGAGACGCAGATGCAGAAGATCCTCGAGGGTTTTCCGACCAGCGCGTCCCCGATGGCGATGCTCTCCGCGATGGTCAGCGCGCTCCCGGCTTATTATCCCGAGCTCGCCACGAATAATTTCGAGAAGGACCTGAAGAACTTCGACCTGACCGCAGCGATCGCGATTTCGAAGATCCGCACGATCGTGGCGATGATCTATCGTTACCAGAAGGGGCTGCCCTTCGTGTTCCCGAAGCAGGAGCTCACGTTCTGTGACAATTTCCTGCACATGATGTTCTCGGAGCCGTACCAGGATCACGTTCCGCTCCCGGAAGTGTCCCACGCGCTCAATCTCGTGCTTCTGCTCCATGCCGATCACGAGCAGAACTGCTCGACGTCGACCGTGCGCATGGTCGGTTCGAGCGCCGCGAATCTCTTCACCTCGATTTCCGCGGGCATCTGCGCGCTTTCCGGACCGCTGCACGGCGGCGCCAACGTGGCGGTGATGCAGATGCTGCAGTCGATCCATGACGAAGGCGACGACGGCACGCGCTTCATCGCGGCGGCGAAGTCGGGCAGCAAGAGCAACCGCTTGATGGGCTTCGGCCACGCGGTGTATCGCAATTTTGATCCCCGGGCGAAAATCATCGGCGAGGCCTGCGACGTCGTGCTGAAGAAGCTCGGGATCAACGATCCGCTGCTGGCGATCGCCAAGAATCTCGAGCAGGCCGCGTTGCGCGACGAGTACTTCGTGTCGCGCAAGCTGTACCCGAACGTCGACTTCTACTCGGGCATCATCATGCGCGCGATCGGCATCCCGATGAACATGTTCACAACCATGTTCGCGATCGGCCGCGCCCCGGGCTACATCGCGAACTGGAAGGAAGTGGCGTCGAATCCCAAGGGTCGCATCTATCGCCCCCGCCAGATTTACGTCGGGCCCGCCAAACGGGACTATCTCCCGATGGCGGATCGGAAGTGAGGCGGGCGGTTTCGGCTCCGCCAAAATCGGAGGATTTCCGCCGGGACGGCGGAAATCGGGGGAAGGCCCGCAGGAGGCGCGCCCCTGCACCTTCCGTTGTGCGTTCCATGTAGGGGCGGGCCTTGTGCACGCCCAAATTCGGGTGTGAGTTTCTCTTCCCCGTTCGGCGGCCCGCGCCCAGAACCCTCTTACGCTGATGGCTTCTTCTCGTGCGAACGCATCACGCCCTCGAGCGTGAGGCCCGTGAGGTGGGTGATGCCGCTCATCAGCCGCCAGAAGATCAGCATCGTGACGGCCATGCTCGGCAGGACGATGACGGGCCAGTTGAGCACGTGCATCCGGCCGAGCTGCGCGTTGAACTCCGCGGTGCCGACAGGGCTCTTGAGGAGATAACGGGCCAGGCCGTAGTTGAGAATGGCGCTGAAGACGAATGAGCCGGCGACGGCGAAGCTCGCGTTGTTGAGCAGCCGGTCAAAGGCGGGCCGGGTGCCACGCTCCGCCAAAGCGGCCTCGATGCGCTCGATGTCGAGGACCTGATCGTTGCAGAGGACCTCGCGCACGAGCGGCCGGCGGGTGTGATTCGAAATCAGCACGGCGGCGCCGAAGAGCAGGGGGATGGCCGCTTCCTTCACGGCAAACCAGAACACGTCGAACCGGAGATAGTTGAGTCCTCCCGTGAGGAGCACGCTGCACAGGCCGACGATGGAGAACACGTTGGTCTTCTTTCGCCGAACCAGATCGTAGATTCCGTAGCCCAGTGGAAACGCCAGCGCCACGACCATGCCCCACATCGGGCCCAGGCGGTTCTCGGTGCTCAGCTTGGTGAGCACCACGGTCGGCACCGCGATGTTGCAGACCAGATTGAGCAGCAGGTTCTCCCGTTTCGGCGGCGGCAGGGACATCGGGTCAGCAGACAGTCTTCCGGGCGTGGCCGAAAGGGGAAAATGGAGTCGGCTCGGAGTAGCCCTGCCCGTGAGGGCAGGGATTTCTCGAACGCTCGGCATAATGTCGTCCCGCTGCTCACGCAGCGGGCTACAAAGCCAACAGCGGAATTCAGGCTGTAAGTGGGTGATTCGCCGATACAGCAGTGCGGAAATGACGGGCAGCATTGACTGTCTCAATCTGCTGCTGGCTTGAGCTGGATTTCTCCTTCTGTGTTTATTCGTGACCATCGGTGGTCGCCTGACCACTTACCGAAACTCTCCCATGATCCTTCTCGGCGTTAACATCGACCACTGCGCGACCCTCCGCCAGGCCCGCTATCGCGACGCCGGACCCGACGAAGTGGGCGCGGTCGAACCGGATCCGGTGGAATTCGCCCTCCAGTCGGAGCAAGCGGGCGCGGATGGCATCACGGTTCATCTGCGCGAGGATCGGCGCCATATTCAGGATCTGGACGTCCGCCGGCTGCGCCGCCAGGTCAGGACGCGGCTCAATCTCGAGATGGCCTGCACGCCCGCGATGATCGCCTATGCGCTCGAACTGCGACCCGAGTTCGTGTGCGTCGTGCCCGAGGGACGGCAGGAGGTCACGACCGAGGGCGGTCTCGATGTGGTGGGCAATCGCGAGCGCGTCCGCGAGTGCATCGCCGCCATGAACGCTGCGGGCATCAAGACGAGCCTCTTCATCGATCCGGATGTCCCGCAGATCGAACTCAGCGCGGAACTGGGGGCGCCGTTCATCGAGTTGCACACGGGCGCGTATGCCCACGCTTATTTCACGCCGCGCCGGGCTGCCGAATTCGAGCGCCTGCGGGCCGGCGCCGTGCGCGCCCATCAGGCGGGTTTGACCGTGAATGCCGGTCACGGGATCAACTACGAGAATATCGCCGAGGTCCGCACGCTGCCGCATCTGTACGAACTCAACATCGGGCACAGCATCGTCAGCCGCGCGCTCTTCACGGGGGTCGACGAGGCGGTGCGTGAGATGAAGCGGCGGATGAATTCCTGACCGCGACCACTTAGCGAAAGCTCGTGGCAGCCGGTCGGGCGGAGGTTGAACCACTAATTTTCACTGATTGGACACTAATCTGATCTCGGCGGGGCAGTTCCAATCGTTGAACCACGAACCGTCACGAACGGGTCGCGAGAATAAGTGACCAATCAGTGAAGATTAGTGGTGCCCAATCGATCGGAGAGGAACAACGGGAAAAGTTCTTTAGTGGTCACGAGTGAGGCGACGACTCAAAATTCGCTTGGCCTTTCCCAGTCGCTACCCGCTACTCGCTACCCGCGTCTCCCCGATGAACCTCCAACTTCCACCCGGCGGTGTCCTCGTCAGCCTTGGCGCCGATTTGATCGAGGTGGAGCGCATCCGGGGCGTGCTGGAACGGCACGGCGATCGCTTCCTCGATCGGATTCTCACGGACGAGGAGAAGGCCTACTGCGCCGGGATGGGCGCGCCGCACAAGCACATCGCCGCGCGGTTTGCGGCCAAGGAGGCCGTTTCGAAATGCTTCACCACCGGCATCGGCGCCGAGTTCGGGTGGAAGTCAGTTTCCGTCTACCACGGCCCGCGGCATGAGCCGCTCGCGCGGCTGGACGAAAAAGGCCAGGCCCTGCTGGCCGCCGTCGGTGCGACGCATGTCCTGCTTTCGCTTTCCCACACCGAATCGCACGCGCTGGCCGTGGCCGCGCTCGTCCGGGCGTGAGCCGTCGCATGGAGGAGGAAACCGAGTCCGACTTCCCGGCCGAGCCCCGGCCGAAGATGTCCATGACGCCGTCGTGGGTCATGCTCGGCTTCGTGCTCGGGGCGCTCTTCGTCGTGGCCCTGCCGCCTTCGAAGGAAGCGCCGGCGCCCGTCGCCGCGCCGCGTCCGGTGGAAACGCCCCGGAAATTGCCGCCGCCGCGGTTGACCACGATCGAGGCAGTCTTCGCGGCGTGGGGGGAGCATGCGGTCTGGGACGACGACATGACGGAAGTGGCCCTTTGGGACACGGAGAAGAGCCGATTCTCCGAAGTCTACGAGGTCCGCCGCGTCGGCGAGAAAATCTACTTTCGCACCATTCCGCGGCTGACGCGGCGCGTGATCAATCACGGCAAGCCGCTGCCCCTGGAATGTCCGCTGCAATTTACGGAAACGGAGGAACGTTATCGGGAGTGGCTCGAACATGGCCGCACCGAGCGTCGCAACCCATCTGGAGAACGATGAATCACTGGGCCCATCCTATTGTCGGCTGTGAGGAAGCACGCGCGTTGGAAACCCGGCTTTTCGGCGGGGACGAAGCCCGCGAATGGCCGGCGATGCAGCGGGCCGGCCGGGCGCTCGCCGACGCGGTGCTGCTCGATTACGAGGAGATCGGGGGCTTTCCCGCCGACGGTTCGATTCTCGTGCTCGTCGGCAAGGGCCATAATGGCGGCGATGCGTTGCTGGCGACGCAGGCGATTCTCCAACGCTTCCCCGGGGCCCGGGCCGAGGTGGTCTTCGCGTTCGGGGAACGAAAACTCCGGCCGCTGGCGGCGCGGGCCTGGCGCGAACTGGTGCACGCGGCCGGCGGACGGGTCGTGAGTCGCGGGCCCGCGGCGGATCAGTGGGCGTCGCTGACCGGCGAGTATTCAATCGGGCTGGACGGCGTCTTCGGCTTCCAGTTCCGGCCGCCGCTGCCGCCGGAGGTCGCGTCCCTCGCGAACCGGGTCAACGCCCTGTCGATCCGGCTGCGAGCCGCGGTCGACTGGCCGAGCGGGGTCAGCGAGGAGGATGATCGGCATGCGACCGTGTTCCGCGCCGACTTCACTTATGCGACGGGTTGCGTGAAGACGCCGGTGGTGAACGGGCTCAACGCCGCGTCCGTGGGCCGGCTGCGCTATCTCGATCTCGGATTTTTCGGCCCGGAAACGACGGAGGGCCGGCTCAACGTGCTCACCCCGGCCGTGCTCGCGCCGCTCGCACGCTTGCGCGATCCGGATTCGGACAAGCGCGACTACGGACATGTGTTCATCGTCGGTGGCTCGCGGGATTATCCCGGGGCCATCCTGATGACGGTGCTCGCGGCGCTGCGCAGTGGGGCCGGATTGGTGACGGCGTTCGTGCCGGCGTCGCTGGCGCCGGCGTTTGCCGCGCAAGCGCCCGAAGCGATGTGGGTGGGCTGGCCCGAGACGGCGAAGGGCGGCCTCTCGGTGGCGGGGCGGCCGCTGCTGGATTCGAAGCTCGAACGGGCCACCGCGCTCGTGATTGGTCCCGGTCTCGGCCGCGAACCCGAGACGCTCGCGCTGGCCGTGGGGATCGTGGAGTCCTCGCCCGTGCCGGTGGTGATCGACGCGGATGCGTTGCAATGGGACATCGCGCGGGCGGGCACGGCGCCGCGAATCCTGACGCCTCACCTCGGGGAATTGAAACGCGTGCTCGAGGGCGACGATTTCTATGGATCCCCTGCAGGCCGCGAGGCCGTGGTGGCGATCAAGGGCCGTTTGACCGGCGTGACGCTGAGTGGACGCGGCGGCTATTACAGTCCCTTTGGCGGTCCCGTGCTCGCCCGCGGCGGCAGTGGCGATCTGCTGGCGGGAATCATTGGGACGCTGCTCGCCCAGTCGCCCGATGACGCGCTGCTGGCGGCCGTTCGCGGCGTGGTCTGGCACGGGCTCGCGGCCGATGCGCTGGCCCGGGCGCGCGGGCAGGTCGCGGTACGCACGACGGAGTTGCTCGACTACCTGCCGGCGGCGCTGCGCTCCACCCGCGAATAGGGGGCAATTGGAGTGGCGGCACGGGCCGGCGGCGCCAGCGTTCGCGCATGAGCGTCGAAATGACTGCCCGGCAGGCGATGCTGGTGCTGAATGCACTGCCGAACATTGGGCCGGTGACCCTTAACCGGCTGCTTCAGGAACTTGGCGGCGATCCGCGGCTCGTGTTCGCCGCGCCGCGACGGCAGCTCGAGGCCGTGAAGGGAGTGGGCCCGTTGATTGCGGACACGATCGCCGCCTGGGCCGGCCACTTCGATCTCGGCCGGGAAGAGGAACGGATGGCGAAGAGCGGGACGGATTTCCTTCTGACGAGCGATGCCGCCTATCCGAAATTGCTGAAGGAGATTCATGATCCGCCGATCGGACTTTATCGCCGCGGGCGGTATGACTTCGCGCTGCCGAACATCGGGATCGTGGGGTCGCGTCGCACGACCCTGTACGGCCAGTCCGTGGCACGCCGGTTCGGGACGGAACTCGCGCGACTTGGATTTTGCGTCGTGAGCGGACTGGCGCGAGGCATCGACACGGCGGCTCACGAAGGCGCACTCGCGGCTGGCGGGCGGACCGCCGGCGTCCTGGGCACCGGCATCGATTCAATCTATCCGCCGGAGAACCTGGACCTGTACCGCCGGATCGAGGCGGAGGGCGCAATCCTCTCCGAGTTTCCCTTCGGGCGCCGGGCGGATCGGCAATCGTTCGCGATGCGCAACCGGATCGTCGCGGGCATGTGCGAGGCGATCATCGTGGTGGAAAGTGATGTCGATGGCGGCGCGATGATCACCGCGCGGTTCGCCGGCGAACAGGGCCGCCTGATTTTCGCCGTTCCGGGGCGAATCGATCAAAACACGAGCGCGGGCTGTCATCAGCTCATCCGCGACGGCGCAACGTTGCTGACAAGCCTCGACGACCTGCTCTCCGAATTGAACTACCTCGATGGCCTTCGTCCGCTCGCCATCCCGGAGAAGTCATCGGAAGTCGCGACGGGGGCCGGAGGATTGACCCCGGAGGAACAGCAGATCCTCGATTGCTTTCGGGGTGGGGCGATCCTGGTGCCGGATGCGATCACGGCCCTCACCGGCGCCACGTCGGCTTCGCTCTCTGCGACCTTGATGATGCTCGAGCTCAAGCGGCGGATTGTGAAACGCGCCGATGGCGCGTTCGAGGCCCGCTGAGAGCGGCGTGTGCCATCGCTGGATACGCATACGTGCGTAGGTCGGTGGTTGGGGATTGAGTTCCCCCGCGGTCCGCCTGCTTTCAGGCCTACTCAGCCAGACACCTTCGCACTTCCACCATGAACACGTTCCGCCGTCTCCTGCCTTCCTTCCTGCTCAGCTGCGCCCTCCTCGGCGTGGCTTCCGCCCAGACCAACCTCGTCAGTGGCTCCGGGACGGTCTATCCGAACCTGACGAATCCGGACGGCCTGATCTACGATCAGGTCCTGCTCACGGGTCAGACGGCGACGATGCAGGCCGATCCCAACCAGGTCCTGCGCTGTTCCTTTCTCGATCCGAACGGGGACATCGTGCAGGTGGAATTTTCCGGACCGGGCCAGGTGACGATCGCGCTCGATGCCTCGACCTTCGTGCCCGCCGCGCCCCCGTCGAAGTACAACCAGCCGTCGGTGAGCTATGTGACGGGCCGCCCGACCGTCACCGTCGCCGGCAACACCGCGAACACCTACGTGACGATTTTCACCGTGGGTTCGGCCACGGCGGTGAACCAGGCGCTGTTCAAGACGGGCGAAGTCTATGACGGCGTCGCGGACGTCCAATTGCTGCAGGTCTCCGGCCCGGCCATCGGCCGCATTCGCGCGGGCAACACTCGTTTCGGCGGTTCCGCCGGCCTGACCGGGATTTTTGCGCCGAACACGAACGTGGTGGAGCGCGCGATCCTCTACGACATCAAGGCCACCGGCAGCGCTACGCCGGTGCTGCAATTCGGGGCGGGATCCACGTTCTCGCTCGATTCGGGAGCGGTGCTCCTCGCCGGCGGCAATCTCGCCCAAGCCAACAATGTGGCGATCGACGTCACGTCGGGTACGGGGACCACGCTGACGAAGATCACGACGGTCTCGAACATTCGCTCCGACGGCAGCAATATCACGCGCAGCACGGTTGCCGGAACGGTCACGTTCACCGGCGGCACCACCGGCTCGCTGCAGATCGACGGCACCGCGATCACCAACGGCAACACCGGAGCGAGCTCCGGTTCGTTCAATGCGAATTTTCAGGACCTGATCGCCGGCACCAACAGCCCGATCAGTCTCAACGGCACCGTCGGCGTCACCTGGAAATTCTCGGGTGGAAACTCCGGGACTTGGACAGTGACCTCCAATACGACTTCGTCGGGCTTCACGGTGCAAGCCACGATCTCAGGGACCTACACCTACGTGCTGTCGAACAACAACAACACGTTCACGCTGACGATGAACTACAACACGATCGCCACGAGCGTCGGGGGCTTCGGAGCCACGACGTTGAACATCGGGCCGACCTCCAATCCGGCGCTGCCGAAGACGCTCGCGATGACGGTGAACCGGAGCACGGACACGACCGGGACGTATTCCTATTCGTTGACGATGTCGGACGGCACCAAGACCGAGTTCAGCGGCAACTATTCGCCGACCTCTCCGCTCGGATTGCCGAGCAAGTGAGGTCAACGGGCGGGGCGGACGATCTCCGCCGCGATCTCGCCCCCGTTTTCCTCGAGGCGGCCGCGCTGAGCGGACCGCTTCCGCCTTCGTCGGGGCGCGCCTCGTGCGCGCCCCGACATCGATTGTCATTTCGTGTAGGGGCGTGCCTCGTGCACGCCCAAATATGGCTACGGCATTCTTTAACCCGCTCTAACCCGGAGGCCAGGCGAGCTGGCGCCGCGCCAGCAGGTGAACATGCAGGTGCGGAACGCTTTCACCGCCGTCCTTGCCGTTGTTAATCACGAGGCGAAAACCGCCGTCGAGGCCGAGCTTGCGAGCCAGCCGGCCCGCGACGAGCAGCAGATGGCCAAGGATCGCCTGGTCACCGGGCCCGGCCTCGCCGACGCGCGCGATGTGCTGCTTCGGAATAATCAGCAGGTGAACCGGCGCCTGGGGGTTAACGTCGTGCAGCACGACGCAGTGCTCATCCTCGTGTTCGATTTTGGCGGGAATCTCGCGATCGATGATCTTCTGAAAAATGGTCTTGGCCATGGGACGGAGTTGAAGCGCAAAGCCGCGAAGAGGCAAAGGTTCAAAGCCCCGGACGGAACGGCCTCTTGAGTATAGGGCCGGCGCCTTTCGGCAGGCTCAAGGCCTCAAGCCAACGCGGGGTTCAGGCCGTGAGCGGCGTCGAACGGCTCGTCGCCGGGCCTTTCTCATCCAAAGCCTAGTCCATGGAGGGACGGTGCCCCCACCGTCCAAACCCGGTTGAACCACAGATGGACACCGATGCACCCAGATGACCGGCGCGGATGCTGCCGCCGAATCCGTGTCCGTACCTGCCCCCTCCCTTGTTTGTCATTCTGAGCGCAGCGAAGAATCCATGCTCACGCTGCCTTAACCACGACTTTGCTTGTTCCCCAGCCCGCAGATTTCGAGCTTTGAACAGGAAGGCCGGGGAGATCGGGAAGCAAAGCTCCTACTTCCAAGTGTGGTTTCGCTCCGTGCACTCAGTGCACTCTGTGGTAAAAGTCCGGAGGTTTGGACCACGGAGCGCACAGAATGCACGGAATCAAACGCGGCCACGGCCATCGTTGGTTCAATGGCAGCCGAGGGAAAATTCCTCCTCGCTCCTGTGGATAGACGAACCACTTCCGTGTAGCCCGCTGCGTGAACAGCGGGACGACTGGGAAGCGGAGCAATGAAGCGGTCCCTGTCCTCACGGGCAGGGCTACACCTGAATCGACGGCCGCTCGGGGCTGCTCACGGTCGCAACGAATTCAGATACGCCAGCAGATTCAAAAACTCGTCGTCGGTGATGCGCTCCACCATTTTCCGGTGGGCGCGGTAACCCTCATCGAATCGCGGGTTCGCCGCCGCGGGGGCCGTCGGGCGCAGCGTGTTCTCTTTCAATGCCGGCGCGGCGAGTTTCTTCACGGCCCCGGCGATTTCCGCCGGGGAATGACACGTGGTGCACTGACCCGTCCCATTGAAATACGCCTTGCCCTCCTCACGATCGCCCGGGCGATCCGGCAGGGCCGTCAATTCCTTGTAGCGCTCGGCCTGGCGCTGGAAGTGAATGTAAGCCGCGAGGTCGACCAGTTGATCCGGTGTAATCACGTCGCCAAATCGCGGCATCGAGGTCTGGGACATCGGCAGGCCGTTGAGGACGGCCAGGCCGATGAGGTTGCCGTTCTCATCCGCCCCGACCAGGGGACTATGCTTCAAATCGGCGCGCGCGCCGCGGGGAGCACGGGTGAGATCAATCCCGTGGCAGTAATTGCATTCGTTCAGGCGGAAGATCGCCTTGCCGCGTTCAAGGACGGCGGCATTCGGCTCCAAGGCCATCGCCGCGTCGTTCGCGCTCGTGGCCTGCGCCCGGAGGCTCTGGCTGCCGAGGGCCAGGATCACGCCGAGAATTCCCAGACTTTGGAATCTCATGTGAGCACCGACCGGCAGTAGTCGAAACAGGCGTTCACTTCGTCCACCGGCGTTCGCAAGGTCCCGTACTCGTACTCCACGAAGCAATCGATCGGGTATTTTTCGTCCCGGATTAAGCGCATCACCTCGGCCAGCGGCGCGTCACCCTCGCCGAAACGCGTGTTCGGACCGTTGTTCTTTCTCCGATCGCGGAGGTGCACGTTGAGGATCCGGTCGTGATGCTTCCGGATGAAGGCAATGGAGTCGTTATTCCCCGCGGTGAAATGGCCGATGTCGAGCGAGACCATGAAGTATTCGGACATCGCCAGCGCCTTCTCCAAACTCTCGGCGGTTCCGAACTCCTGCGGATCGTGGATGTTGTTGTGATTGTGCATCGCGATTCGCACCTGGTGGGCCTGCACGAACGGAACCAGCCGCGCGCATTCGTCGAGACGGATGGACGCGTAACAGGCCTTCACGCCGAGCGCCTTGGCCGCCTTCAACTCCGCCTCGCGCTCCGCATCGGTAAACGTCTCGTTGAAATTCATCCCGAAGTAGTCGATGCGGCAACCCTCGGCCTCGAACCGGCTGCGCAGGTCGGTATAATAGCTGGACGGCACAGTCAGGCGCCATTGGCGCGCCCGCTCGCGGGATTCGCGCATGCCCGGAAGGTTGCGATCGGTAATCCACCAGCCGGTTTCAGTCCGGCCGGGAGGCTCCACGTGTCCGGATTGGATCCCGCACGCCGTGATCCCCACCTGGTGCATACATTTGATGATGGTGGGAATGCGGGCGTCGCCGTTCGGCAGACCATTGAAGCTGAAAGTCTGCACCCCGAAATCGAGTCCGCCGATCCGCGCGTTGCGGTCGAACGCCGCCTCCATGCCGAAGGCGTGCCGGGGCAGGGCCGCCGCCGCCAAGCCACCGACTGCAGCGCGGACAAAATTACGTCTGGAGATCATGATGATGCGCGTGCCCTGACTGTCTTTTCCATGGGGGTGGGATAACTCGACGAACACTCAATGCCGGCGGGGGGTAGACGTCGGAAGCAGACGGCGCACCCGTCGAAAGTCGAGTTAATCCACGCCCGGCGTGACCCGGCGTTGAAGCGCAAAGCCGCCAAGGCGGGAAGGTGCAAACGCGGCCGGAAGTTGAACCACAGATGGACACAAATGGACACAGATGCAGAGCCGTTGACCGTAGGGCCGGCGCCTTTCGGCAGGCTCAAGGCCTCAAGCCATCGCGGGGTTTAGGCCGTGAGCCGCGTCGAACGGCTCGCCGGCGGGCCTCTTCTGTCGAAGAGCCCAATCCATGGAGGGACGGTGCCCCCACCGTCCAAACCCGGTCGAACCACAGATGGCCACCGATGCACACCGATGAACCGGCGCGGATGCCGCCTCCGAATCCGGGTCCATCCGTGTCCCATCCCTGGTTTGTCATGCTGAGCGCAGCGAAGAATCCATGCTCCCGTGGTCGCCGATCGCTCTGGATACCTTCATGATCAATTCCGCTCAGACCAATTTGGACAGGATGAGCAGGATGGAGCAGGATGAATTTATCCGGATCGAAATCAGTCGGAGAGGGAGCAGGGGAAGGGGCGGGAACTGGTCCAAGATGACATGGGGCGGACCCGTTTTGCGCCTTCCTTGGACGGTGGGGGCACCGTCCCTTCATGGATTGCTCTTTGAGAGGAGCGCGAACTGAAGTCTGAACGATCCGCCTACCATGGAGGGCACGCCGATTTCGTTCCACTGCATCGTTCCGGCCGGAAGGGGTGCCCGAAGGGCGAGGTGTGTTGGGACTACTGGCGACGCCCCGGCTTCTTCGTCCCACGCTTGGCGCCATATGGCGCCGGCGCCTCCGCCACGCTGAGGGAGTCATCCTCTGGCTCAAGCGTCACGCGGACCCGGGCATGCAGGGCCGACGCGACCCGCCGCAGCATGCTCAAGGAGTGCCCCTCGTAGCCGGGAGATTCGAGGCGGCTGATCTGCTGCTGGGAAGTCTTGAGCAGGGCGGCGAGCTCCTGCTGGGAGAGGCCGGCCTGTTCCCGGAGCGCGGCGATCTGCAGCGCCACGTCCCAGGCCTGCCCCGCGCGTTTGAAGCGCGCGGCAAAGACCGGGTCGCGCAGTTGCTGCTCCAGATAACGATCGAAGTTGGTCTTTTTCATAAGGTCTGCCGGTTGAGCCAGTCCGCCATGCGGGCGTGAGCG
>CANJCM010000017.1 GCA_947472765.1 Opitutia bacterium | reverse complement strand
TTCTTCACCAGCAATCCCGAGGCGGTGGCCGCCACGCAGCAGGGCAAGCTCGCGATCCAGCTCCTGCCGCAAGGTACCTTGGCCGAGGCGATTCGCGCCGGCGGCGCGGGCATCGGCGGTTTCTTCGTGCCGGCGGCGGCGGGCACCGAGCTCGCACGCGACACGGAAACCCGCGTGCTGAACGGAAAGCCCCAGGTCTTTGTCCCCGCGCTGCGGGCGGACGTCGCGTTCGTGCGGGCGTGGCGGGCGGACACGGCGGGCAATCTCATTTACCGGCGCACGGAACAGAACTTCAACCGGGCCATGGCCACGGCGGCGGGCCTTGTGATTGCCGAGGTCGAACACATTGAACCGCTCGGCTCGCTGCCACCCGAGGAAATTCACACGCCGGGAATGTTCGTCGACTATCTTGTGCAGGCGCACACCACCGCGGAGGAACTCGGCAGCTCAGCCAGCATGAGCGCCAGCGCCCGCAAGGTGGATGCCGGCCGGGCCGCGATCGCGAAGCGGGCCCACGCCGAGCTGAAGCGCGGTGAAATCGTGAATCTCGGCGTCGGCATTCCCACGCTCGTCGCGGATCTGATCACCATCGAGCAGGGCATCATTCTGCACACCGAGAACGGCATGCTGGGCGTCGGACCCTCACCGTCTGATGGCGGCGGCGCCATGGATTATCCGGTCAACGCTGGAAAAATCCCGGTGACCGCCCTCCCGGGGGCGAGCTACTTCGACAGCGCGGATTCGTTCGCAATGATCCGCGGCGGCCATGTGGACGTGGCGATCATGGGAGGCCTGCAGGTTGATGCGGAACGCAATCTGGCCAACTGGGCCGTCCCGGGAAAACCGCTGCTCGGCGTCGGGGGCGCGATGGATTTGGCGTCGGGTGCGCGGAAGCTGATTGTGACGATGAATCACACCGAGCCCGACGGCCGGCCGAAGATTTTGCCTCGCTGCACGCTGCCACTGACCGCCATCGGCGCCGTCGCGCTCGTGATTACGGAGCTCGCGGTGTTCGACTTTGTGCCCGGCGGCGGGCTGCGGCTCGTCGAGCTGATGCCGGGAGCGACCCTCGAGGAAGTTCGAGCGAAGACCTCGGCGCCGTTTTTGAGCGCGCTGTAGGAAACACGAATATTCCCGCTGGCGCGTACCCTTGGAGGGACGGTGCCCCCACCGTCCACGGCTGCCTAACGTGCGACGGAATGTCCACGGATCGGTGTAGCGCCGGCGCCCTTCGACTGGCTCAGGGCCCGGGATTCCCTCCGTTTGACCGTGAGCTTGTCGAAGGGCGCCGGCCCTACAGACGAATGACGTACTTGAAGGTCCCCTTTCGAACTGCCGGCCGCCTTTTCCATTTCGTTCCTTGCGCTCGACAACGCGACGAACGCTCGCGCATCGTCGGCGCCTTGTTTCTGTCCGTCGCACCTCGACGTTTCGCCCCACGCATGAACCGCCCCTTGTTCAACTTCGCCCGTCCGCTGCCGGCTGCGTTCGGCTGCGTCTGGGCGGTCCTGGCCCTCTTGCTCGCGGGCTGCGGCGGCCAGCGCGAGGTGCGCGTGATCAAACTGGCCCACGGCCTCGACGCCTCCCATCCGGTCCACAAGGCGATGGCGCACATGGCCAAACGGCTGGCGGAGCGCTCGAACGGCACGATGCGAATCGACATCTACACCAGCGAGCAGCTCGGCAACGAGCGCGAGTGCGTCGAACTGGTCCAGCTCGGCGGGTTGGGCATGACCAAGGTCTCGGGCAGCGTGCTCGAGGCGTTCGCGAACGAATTCAAAGTCTTTGGCCTGCCCTATCTCTGGCGCGACGAAGCCCACAAGCTCGCGGTCTGGGAAGGGCCGGTCGGCCGCGACATCCTGCTTTCGCCCCAGAAGAAATTCATCCGCGGACTCACCTACTACGAGTCCGGCAGCCGGAGTTTCTATACCAAGGACCGTCCGATTAGGACGCCCGAGGACATCGTCGGCCTGAAGATCCGCGTGCAGGAAAGTCCGATGGCGTTTTCGCTCATCCGGGCCTTCGGCGGCTCCGCGACGCCAATCTCGTTCGGCGAACTCTACACCGCGCTGCAGCAGGGTGTGGTCGACGGCGCCGAGAACAACCCGCCGAGCTTACACCTCTCGCGCCACTACGAGGTCTGCAAATATTACTCCCTCGACGAGCACACCACGATTCCCGACGTCCTGATCGTGAGCACGCATCTCTGGGAAAGCCTCACGCCGGAGCAGCAGCGCTGGCTGCAGGAATCGGCCGATGAGTCGGCCGGCGTGCAACGCTCGCTCTGGGGCGAAGCGACCGCGACCGCCCTGGCGGAAGTGCAGAAGGCCGGCGTCGAAATCATCCGGCCCGACAAAAAACTGTTCATCGCGAAGGCCGCCAAACTGCACGAGGATGCGCAGAAGGATCCGCTGATCGGGCCGCTCGTCCGCCGGATCCTGGAGGTGCAGCCGTGAACCGCCTGCGCGCCGGCCTCGACTGGATTCTCGCCCGCCTGATCAGCGTGTTGATGGCGGCGATGGTCGGAAATGTTCTCTGGCAGGTCTTCACCCGGTTTGTGATCGGACGCCCCTCGAGCTTCACCGAGGAACTCGCCCGCTTCCTCATGATCTGGGTCGGCATGCTCGGTGCGGCCTATGCGGTCGGCCGGAAGTCGCACCTCGCGCTCGATTTGCTGACCGGCCACCTGACGGGGGCCAAAAAACGCACGTCGGAGTTCATCATCCACACCGTCGTGCTGCTCTTTGGCGCCACGGTCATGCTGGGCGGCGGCGGCCGCCTCGTCTGGATCCAGCTCGCGCTCGGGCAGAAATCCGCGGCCCTGCAACTGAAGCTCGGCTACGTTTACCTTTCGCTCCCGATCGCCGGAGCCTGCATCGTGATCTACAGCCTCGCCACGCTGCGGGACGCGGCCCGCCACCAGGTGACGGCCGGGCAGCAATCGAGCGGCCTCAACTAAGACGCGCATGAACGAAGCCTTCATCCTCGCGCTCGTCTTTGCGGTGCTGCTTTTCGCCGGCGTGCCGATTGCCTTCGCCATCGGTGTCGCCGCCGTGACGGGCCTGATGGTCTCACTCGACCCCGCCGCCGCCACGACCGTCGTCGCCCAGCGCATGGCGGGCGGGCTCAACAGTTTCGCGCTGCTCGCGATTCCGTTCTTCATCCTCTCTGGCGATCTCATGAACCGCGGCGGCATTGCGCGGCGGCTGATCGATCTCGCCAAAATCATTGTCGGCCGGCTGCCGGGTGGCCTGGCCTACGTGAACATTCTCGCGAACATGCTGTTCGGCTCGATTTCGGGCTCGGCGGTGGCGGCAGCGGCGGCGAACGGCGGGTTCATGGCGCCGCTGATGAAGCGCGAGGGCTACAACGTGGAATATAGCGCGGCCGTGAACATGTCTTCCGCGGTCACGGGGCTGTTGATTCCGCCGAGCAACATCATGGTCGTGTACTCGCTGGCCAGCGGCGGTGTCTCGATCGCGGCGTTGTTCATCGCGGGCTACGTTCCCGGCATCCTGCTCGGCCTCGCCCTGATGGTCGTCGCCGGCGTCATTGCGAAGGCGCGCAAGTACCCCCTCGGCGAGAAAACCGAGTTCAGCGTGGCCGTGGACATCTTCTTTTCCGCCGTCCCCGCGCTCCTGCTCGTGGCCATCGTAATGGGTGGAATCATCCTCGGCTGGTTCACGCCGACCGAAGCGAGCGCGATCGCGGTCCTCTACACCTTCGTGCTCTCGGTGCTGGTTTACCGGGAGATCAAATGGTCTGAACTCCCGGATCTTTTCACGCGCTCGGCCGCGACCACCGCGATCGTCCTCCTGCTCGTTGCGACCTCGACCGGCATGTCGTGGGTGATGTCGTCGGCGAATATTCCTCAGACCATCAGCGAGACGCTGCTGGCCTTGAGCGAAAACAAGGAAGTGCTGCTGCTGATCATCAACCTGCTCCTGCTCGTCGTGGGCATGTTCATGGACATGACGCCGGCCGTGCTGATCTTCACGCCGATCTTCCTGCCGGTGATGCAGCGGCTCGGCATGGATCCGATCCACTTCGGCATCGTGATGATTTTCAACCTGTGCATCGGCCTGTGCACCCCGCCGGTCGGGAGCGTGCTCTTTGTCGGTTGCGGCGTGGGCGGCACGACGATCGCGAAGGTCTGGCGGCCGCTGCTGCCGTTCTTCATCGCGATGGTGCTCGTGTTGGTCGCGGTCACCTATTGGCCGGCGCTCTCGCTGGCGCTGCCGCGCGCGCTCGGGTTTTGATCGAGCTTGGTTTCGTCGTCCGCGGCGTGAACGGCGGGAATTCGGTGAGCCCGCGACGTTGCGAGCCGTGCCTTGTGGCCGCGAGCGTGAGCGCGGGGAGAGGACCGAAACTTCCGGGAAAGTGTCGAACCTCCACTCGCTCACGCTCGCGGGCACGGAAAGCCCTGGGCGACAAAATCCGGATGCCAAGGGCGGGCGTGGACGAGCCTAGCCCCTACATGGCTTGCGTAGGGGCGCGGCTCGTGCGCGCCCGCAACGGGTATTATCTCGATTCCGAAATTGGCGGCGTAGCCCGCTGCGTGAGCAGCGGGACGACTTTCAGCAAAGCGATCGAGAAGCCCCTGTCCTCACGGACAGGGCCACGCCGAGCCTTTCAATTTCGGAATCCAAGACTAAGTAACCCGGCGGTTGGGAACACCCGCCTTCCATTGAAGGACAAGACCTCGTTATCGTAGCCGTTCCCTCCCTCAGCCGACCGCGAGGGAACGAGTACGAGGCTCGCCAAAAAAAAGGCACCCCGCGCGAGCGGGGTGCCTTGAGAGTAACTCGTCCGCGGCGTCAGCCGCGGGCCCTTAGAAGCTCTTCGTCAGTTCCAGATTCCAGGTCCGGCCGATGAACATGTTGCCCGTCACGCCGGGGCTGTAGCCGAACGCACCGGACGCCAGGGGCGGCGCCTTGTCGAACAGATTGGAGATACCGAGACGAACCTTCGTCTTGTGGAGCATCCGGAAGGCCGCGTTGGGCCCGAACTGGTAGCCGACCGCCAGATTATAGGTCAGCGTCTCGCCCATGATGTAGCGGTAATTATTCACGCCACCGGAGAACTGCTTGCCGATGTAGTTCGGGCGACCGAGCGATTCGTAAATCGCGGCGGTGGTCGTGGCACCGGTGTCGGTGGTCTCACCGGCGTAATAAGCGCCGAGCGAGCCCGACCACGCGCCGTCACGCCAGCTCACCGTCGTTGTCCCACGCCAGCGCGCCGCGCCGCCCACGTCGAGGCTGTCCGTCTGGATCGCCGGGAGATTCGGCACCTTCAGCGTGTTCTTGGTCGCCATGAGGTAGGCCCAATCCGAATTGATCGTGATGTTGCCGAGATCAGTCTTCGGCACGACATACGTCAGACCGAAATCCCAACCCTCGTCGAAGCTGGTCGCGAGGTTCAGGAACGGCGTGTTGTCGGAGAAGATGCGACCGGCGACAGCCTGCTGCTTCGTCGGATTGGCCGCGTTGTAGGCGGCGTAGGCCGCGATGTCCGCCGGCGTGACCGCGTAGCGCACGATGTCCGGGTCGCCCTTGTAGTTCGCCGTGCCGCTACCGAGATCGATCGAGTCGACCGACTTGCCGGCCGCAAGCTGCGACGCGACATAGGCCTGGAGCAGCGCCGTGTCGCTGGTCGACACTTGATTCGAGCTGCGCTGGCCGAGGAGATCGGTGCGGGTGATGCGCCAGAAGTCAGCCGTGATGCTCAGACCTTTGACGCCGGGGACATCGAGGACGATGCCGGCGGTGCGGCCTTCGGATTCGGCGGGCTTCAGGTTCAGATTACCACCGAAGTAATTGCGGATCGGGTAGGCGCCTTCCTTCAGGGCCGGCTCGCGGTAGGTATCGATATTGCCGGCGCCGGCCGTGGTGGTCCAGCGAGCGGAGGTGTAGATGGCAGCGAGACTCGGGGCCATGAAGCCTTCGTTGTACGAAGCACGCAGCATGACCTGCGGCACCGGGCGCCAGTTGACGCCGATCTTCGGCTTCGTGGTGTTGCCGAAGTCGCTGTAGCGCTCGTGGCGGGCCGAAGCGGAGACCTCGAACGTGTTCACGAGCGGGATCCCATTCTTCGGGGCGGCGAGCGGGACAACCGTCTCGACGTAGAAGCTGCCGACGGTGCGATCACCCCGCACGTCCGGACGCGCCGGATGCAGGAGGAAGTCGTTGTTCAACGGATCGAGGCCCGAGCCCGGGGCGCCCGCGTTGTCACCGCTGAACGGAGGACGAAGATCCTTCAGGTCTTCGCTGCGGTATTCCGCGCCCGCCGCGACGCTGACGTCGCCGGCCCAGAGGCTGAAGAGCTTGCCGCTGACGCGGACGTCGCCGCTGGCGAGGATGCTCTGCGCATTACGCGAGAACGTGTCGGAGAAGCTGTTCACGACCGTCTGCGGATTCGTGTACTTCGCGGCCGGAACGACCGCGCCGTTTTCAACCTTGAAGGTGTAGCCGAAGGGATTGTACGCCGAGGCATCCGTGCGGGCGAGGGCCGCTTGGAACTGGCTCTCGCGCACATTCGGATAGCCATTGTCCTTGCCCTTGACGCGATTGTAGAAGCCCGCGGCCTCCCACTTCCAGTTGTCGAGGACCTTGCCCTTCAAGCCGGCGGCGAAGCGGATGACATCCGCCTCGGTGTCGATGTACTCCTTGCCGAGATCGGCAATCGTCATCGCGGTGATGCCCACCGTGCGCGGGGCGCCGGTGACGCGGGCTTTGCCATCGGACGTGGGCGCACCGTTCACATCATAGAAGCTCGAGCCGTACGGATTGTACGGATTGTTGATCGCCATCACCGCCACCTGGTCGGTGTTCGGCGCGTTGATCGCGACCGGCTGACGGGCCATCGTGGACTTCGACTTGTAGTAGGAGAGATCGCCGAAGACGGTGATGGAGGGCGTCAGATCATACTCCAACGCGAGGAAGGAGTTCGCGCGATGCGTGCGCGGGGACGACATGCCGAACGGATTGATGTCGAGGTAGAATTCCGGATTGGTGTCACGCGGGGGCGTCACGGTGCTGAAACCGAGCGTACCGTTGGTGAAACGGAAGAAGTTGTTCGCCGTGCTCGTGCCGAGGCGGAACGTCGGGTAATAGCCACGGTTGATCCGGCCGTCGAATGCGCCACCGAGGTTGTTGAACGGCGCCGGGGCCTTGGCGGTGTTATTCGCCGACTTGGAGAAATCCTTCGCCGTCAGCCAGGACGCCTCGCGGAACAGGTACTCGGCGGTGGCGACGATGCGACCCTTGTCACCGGCAAAGTGCCGGCCGAAGGAAATCGAAGCCTGCGTGGAGGTGCCGCCCGGACCTTCGGGATCACCGTAACGCATGATCACTTCCGTGCCGACGAAATCGCGGCGCATGACGTAATTGACGACGCCGCCGACGGCGTCCGAGCCGTAGATGGCGGACGCACCGTCACGCAGCACCTCGACGTGGTCGATACCCTGCGTCGGCAGCTGGTTGATGTTCACCGCCTGGGACAGGCCGGCCGTCATCGGATTGATCGCCATGCGGCGGCCATCCACGAGAATCAGCGTGCCGGTGGAACCGAGGTTGCGGAGATTGATGTTGGCGTTGTCACCACGCGCACCGGAGGAACCGAGGCGGGTTTCGTTCTCGGGCAGGTTCGTCACCTGCGGCAGCGAGGTGAGCAAATCGACCGGCGTGAACGCCAGGCGCGTATTGATCGCCTCCATGTTCATGACCGTCACGGGGACGATCTTTTCCATGTCGAGGCGCTGGATGTTCGAGCCCGTCACAACGAAGCTCTGGAGTGAAATTACTTCACTGTTGTCGACCGGCTTGGGAGCCGTCTGGGCGCGGCCCGAGGCGGCGAGACACAAGGCAGCGGCAAGGAGAGCCGCCGCACGGGAACTCCCGGGGCGCGCAAAGCGGCCGGGTTGTACAGGCTGAGTAGTCATGGTGTGTGAGGGTTAACGGACCTAAGTAGAATGTTTAACGCATCGGGCGGGCGGTCGCTCCAGTCAAGTGCGGTCCCGACCCGGGCGGAATTGTTAAGTTGAAACGTCTGGAGACCAACAGAGGCAGCACTCAGAGGCAAATCACGGTTTGCCGAGGGAGGCGGGAATTTCCGGGATCTGCGCGACAACGACTTCGCCGGAATTGCGGGTGATGCCGTAGATGACGCGTTTCTCGCTCGGATCCCAAGCCCAGGCCTGGCCCTCGAACGGGACGTTGATCACCGTGACCGTCTCGAGCATCGAGCCCATCTGCGGCAGCTTCAGGACGTAGAGCTCCGTCGCATCGTGGCCGGTGACATAGAGGAAGCCGTCATCGCCCCAGGCTCCGCCCGAGGAACTCATCTTGCCGAACGCTTCAATCATCGTCGGCGGGAAAATCCACGATTCGAGCATCTGCCACTGGTCGTTGAATTTCCCAAAATAGGTGAAGCGGTTGTCACGTCCCGGGGTGCCGCCGCGCTCATTGTAGTTGGCGAAGCAGGCCCACCAGTAACCGTCCTTGCGCATGCACCACGTGAGCGAACCGGGCTGGATGCCGAGGCTGTGGCTCCGGATCGGCTGCATCGCCGCGGTGTCGAAGAAGATCACCGAGCTCGTCATCGGCAGATTCGGGTAGTTCGAGTGTGACAGCACGAGAACCCCTTCCTCGACGTAGCCGGAATTCATGTGGGTGGTCGCGCCCCCGCGGAGGTCGATCCACTCGCCGACGCGCTCACCCGTCTTCTTGTCGTATTTTCCGACGAGGAAATTGCCGATGCCGTAGAAGTACTTGTCGTCGACCGCCACGCCCTGGCCGGCGCCGCGCGGCTTCCAGCGGCGCAGTTCCTTCGCCGCGAGGCCGTGCTTCTTCAACTCGAGCTTCGGTGCGGTCGGCAGCGAGTTGTACCATTCACGATCCGGATTGGGCGCGGCCGCGGCCGGTTCTGCGGCAGAAAGCCGGGCCAGAGCCGCGGCAAGGAGGGACAGCAAAAGGAACGGGCGGGCGGAAGAAAAGAGGCGGAGCATGGTGAAGAGGAGCAACACGGCCCAAGGCGGAAACCGCCGCGCAGAGCCGAATTGAGGGATCAGAAAGAGACTGGCGGATACCCCGGCTCGGGCGAGCCGAAATCGGTGCGTCACCGCTTTGAAACCGTGCCGCCACACGTCCGTGACCTTACCTCCGCAAAAAAGGGACGAACCGGACCTGCTCGAATTCAAGAACGATTATCGAGTCCCGGGCAAAAGGCTGACGGATTCTGGCCGGCCAATCCTCCCGCTGCTCACGCAGGGGGCCACGGCTGAAATGTGGCCCTGCCCGTGAGGACAGGGATATGAAGCTTACGGTCTGTCTGATTGACGAGCCTCCCTACGAGCCCGGGAATGATCGTCTGGATGCAGAGCCGTCGCTCGCCGTCGGGCCACCCCGAACCGTGAGGACAAAGGCCTGGCGCCCGGCGCCAGGCCTACTTCTTCGCCAGCTTCGGCATGTACTCCGGCGCCAGTTCGAGGCCGAAGTAGTCCCGCGCATTGCGGAAGCAGATGTTGCGGACCATTTCGCCGACCGCCTTGAAGTCGTTCGGAATCTCGCCCCGTTCCATGTCGGCCCCGAGCAGATTGCAGAGCGTCCGGCGGAAATACTCGTGGCGCGGATAGCTGACGAAGCTGCGCGAATCGGTGATCATGCCCACGAACCGCGAGAGCAGGCCGATGTTGGAGAGCGCGTTGATCTGCCACTCCATGCCTTCCTTCTGGTCGAGGAACCACCAGCCGCTGCCGAATTGGATTTTTCCCGGAATCGTGCCGTCCTGGAAATTGCCGGTCATCGCCGCGAGTGGGTAGTTATCGTTCGGGTTGTTGTTATAGAGGATCGTGCGTGGCAACTGATCGCTCGAGTCGAGCTGGTTCAGGTAGCGCGACAGCGCCACCGCCTGCGGGAAATCGCCAATCGAATCGAAGCCGGTGTCCGGCCCGAGCCGGCCGAGCAGCCGCGCGTTGTTGTTGCGCAGCGCGCCGAGGTGCAACTGGAGCGTCCAGCCCTTCGCCGCGTTCCACCGGCCAAACTCAAGCATCAGGTACGAGCCATAACGAATCGCCTCTTCCGGCGATGCCGCCCGGCCGCTGCGCGCCGCGTCGAAAATCATCTTCGCCTGCGCATGCGTGCACGGCTCGGACAGCGCGTGTTCAAGTCCGTGGTCGGTCAGCCGGCAGCCCGCGGCGTGGAAGTCATCGTGCCGCTGCTTCAACGCACCCAGCAAATCGTCGAACGTCTTGATCCCGTTGGCCACCTTCGCGGTGCCGGCGAGCTTCTCGAGCCACGCGTTGAAGATCTTCGGATTTCCGACGGCCAGCGCCTTGTCGGGCCGGTAGGCGGGATAAACGCGCGTCTTCAGCTTGCTCGTCCTGATCTTCGCGTGGAAATCGAGCGGGTCGGCCGGATCGTCCGTCGTGCACACCACGGTGACCTTCGACTTCTCGAGCAGGTCATGGACGCGCAGCTTCGGCAGCATCGCGTTCGCCTTTTTCCAGATGCGCTCGGCCGACTTGCCGTTGAGCAGCTCGTCGACGCCGAAGTAGCGCTTCAGCTCGAGCTGGGTCCAGTGGAAGAGCGGATTCCGCATCGTCTCCGGGACGGTCTCGGCCCACGCCTGGAACTTCTCGCGCGGCGAGGCATCGCCCGTGACGAAGCGCTCGTTGACGCCGTTCGCCCGCAGCGCGCGCCACTTGTAGTGATCGCCGCCCAGCCAGAGTTCCGAGAGATCGCCGAACTCGTGGTTCTTCGCGATCAGATCGGGCGGCAGATGGCAGTGGTAATCGTAGATCGGCTCGTCCTTCGCGAACTCATGATAGAGTTTGCGCGCCTGCTTGGTCGTCAGGAGGAAGTCGTCGTGGATGAAGGGGCGGGATTTGGCCATGGGACGGAGCGAGAAAGCGTGACGTCGATCTGAAGCGGCGGGTTGGGAAAACGCACTCCCATTTTTTGAAAAAGGGGCGCGTTATGACACCGCAGGACGAGTTAACCACTAACTGACACTAATGAGACACTAACTCGGACTAGGACGTCGCCGTCCGATCGCCGTGAGACTAAGAGAATCGCCGCTTCCCACTCACGGACCACCCCCTGCCGGTTTGTCATTCTGAGCAGAGCGAAGAATCCCCCCGACCAGTCGCCTCCGCGACTGGCCTAGGCCCGCGTGAAACGCGGGTCAGCGCGACACATCATTGAGCATCGCCTCGAGCGTCGGATAACCCGCGAGGAGCTTGCGCGCCGCCCCGCACGCCGCCGGCGACGCGAGGCCCGTGTTTTCCGCGAGGAAGACGATGTAGGCGGCGACGTTCTTCGCGTAATGCATCCGGCCTTCCTCACTGATGCTGTAAAACCGGGCGCGCTGCCGGTAGCCGGCCGGCGTGTGATCCCCGAGCGCCGACTTCTGCGCGCGACCGTCGGCCGCGAGCACGTAGAGGAAATTGTACTCGAACCAGAACATGTGCTCCGGGCTCGGCGGCAGCGACTCCAGCGCCGCGCGCGTCACGGTCGGATTCGCGAACACATCCGTCCCGCGCCCCGCCTTCGCCAGCGCATCGGTCACGAAGATTCGCGCCATCTTCTGCTCCGTCGCATCCGTGCTGTACGAACCCGCCTGAGCGAGCTCCAGCGTGAACCGGTACCAATCGCGCCACAGCGCCTGATCGGCCGGCGCCTTCGACGCAAACAGCGCCCGGCCCATTTCATAAGTGTAGCGACCGCTCGTCTTGATTTCGAGGTGCCCGCCCGTGACCTGGCCCATCGCCTGATAATTTTCCGCCGATTTGCCCGAGCCCGAGTGGAACCCGATGCTCGCCCCGAACTGCCGGCACACGCCCCACTGCTGCTCGATCAACCGGCGCAGCGCCGCGTTGTCCGGAAACGGCATGTTCTTCTGAAAGCCAAACGCCGGCGCCACGAAGTTGATCTTCATTCCCAGCGCCTCGCACAACGCGAGCATGACCGCGGTTGTCTCCGGCGTCGTGAGTCCGGGCAACTCGTCGATCGAGAGTTCCCGCAGATACGCGCGGCCCGACTCCGTCGTGAACAACTTTGCCCGCACCGCCGCATACTTCGCATCGCGGGCCTTCATCTTCTGCATCGCGGGCCAGACGTACGCCAGCAGCCGGTGGAATTGGACTTCGTCCAACTCCAAGGCGGCTCCGGCCTCGCGGCCGGCGCCGACGGCGGTGACCCGGGTGCGGACCTTGGCGACGAGTTCTGCGGCTACGTTGGCTTTGACCCAGGCGGTGGCGTCGTCGGGAATTTTTGTCTGCGCCAGCTCGGGGGAGAGATCGAAGGTGATGTAGCTTGCCAGCACGCAGCCGGCGACGAGCGCGTCCTCGCGGTGGTCGAACTTGCCGCCAATCGGCTGGTGATCCGCGTTGAAGCTCCACGCCACGCCGCGGCGGTGAAAACCGGTCTTCAGCTTCGCCAGCACGCAACCGTGACTCATGCCTTCGACGCTCTGCCCCTGGTGACCCTCGGGAACGTTCGTGCCGATGAAGGGGAACGGCACGCTGTCGAGTTTGCCCGCCAGCATGACGTCGACGTCGTAGACCAGCTCGCGCGGGATCGAATTCTGGTTCGCCGTCACGCCGAGCCCGAGGGCGCTCATCGCCCAATCGACCGCCGGCCAGTGCAACGTCGTAAAACGCGCTCCGATGCCGAGCGTGCTGCGACCGAGCTGTTCGCTCGCCGTCGGGAAAATCGTGCTCGCCGGATTATGCTCCTGAATGAGGTTCTTCAGCTTCAGCAGATTTGCGAACGTCGCCGGAAACGCCTGCACGCCGTCCGGCAGTTCCACGCCGTCCGTGAGCGCGTTCGTCCGGCCCTCGAGCCGCCACGCGCAATCACCGGCCGCGTTCTCCAGCAGCGTCCAGGAACCCGCGACTGTCTCGAACCGGCTCTTCGGATACACCTTGAGCAACCGCCCCGCCTGCAGTTCGGCGCGCAGGGCGGGCCAGTCCAGGCAGAAGTCCGGGCTGACGCACGGATTGGTCGCGACGCGAAGGGAGTTCTCGAGGAGGAAGCGGTTGATGGCGGACATCGGAGGGATCGCGGGTGGGATTGCGCTGCACGTCGCCAAATTTCCGCGGCGGGCGCAAAGCATTTAGCCGTGCCGACAGGATTCACAGGCAGTTTGGACAGGATGACAGGATTGGCAGGATAAAGGCGCGGCGCGGGCCAGCTGGGTCTGAATCCTGTAAATCCTGTTCATCCTGTCCAAATCTCCGGGACCGATCTGTTCGAACGAAATTCCTAATTCGGGTTTTAGACAGGATGGACAGGATTTACAGGATGGGAAACCGGTGTTCCGAACCAGAATCCCATCCCAGAAAACTCAGGTCACTTCTCCCTCCCACCCCGCACCGTCCGGCATCCTGCCCATCCTGTTCATCCTGTCCAAATCTCCGGGACAGATCTGCTCGAACGAAATTCCGAACTCGGGGTTTAGACAGGATGAACAGGATTTGCAGGATGGGAAACCAAGGTTCCGAGCCAAGATCCCATTCCAGAATACTCGGGTCACTTCTGCCACCCACCCACGCCGTCCGGCATCCTGCTCCCTCCTGTTCATCCTGTCCAAAAACTCGGGACCCGATCTGTCCGAACGAAATTCCTAATTCGGGTTTTAGACAGGATGGACAGGATTTACAGGATGGGAAACCGGGGTTCCGAGCCACGATCCCATCCCAGAAAACTCGGGTCCATTCTCCCACCCACCCCGCGCCGTCCGGCATCCTGCTCCCTCCTGTTCATCCTGTCCAAATCTCCGGGACAGATCTGCTCGAACGAAATTCCGAACTCGGGGTTTAGACAGGATGAACAGGATTTGCAGGATGGGAAACCGAGGTTCCGAGCCAAGATCCCATCCCAGAATACTCGGGTCACTTCTGCCACCCACCCACGCCGTCCGGCATCCTGTTCCATCCTGTTCATCCTGTCCAAAAACTCCGGGGCGGTTTCCTGTCTGCCCCGGAAATGTTCCTTGCGCGCCCCGCGCCACCCGCTCTTCTCGGCGGTTTTTCCATTCATGTCCGAAGTCGCCGTCGCGGTCACCGATCAGCCCAATCCGGAACACGTCCTCCGTGTCGCCGCGGAGCTCAACCTCAAGGTCTTCCAGGTGGCGGCCACCGCCCAGCTCTTCGCCGGAGGCGCCACAGTTCCGTTCATCGCCCGCTACCGTAAGGAGGTGACCGGCGAACTCGATGAGGTGCAGGTGCTCGCGATTCGCGATCGGCTGGACCAGATGCGCGCCCTCGGCGAACGCCGCGCCGCCATTCTCTCGTCGCTCAAGGAACGCAATCTCCTCACCCCCGCTCTCGAGAAAGCGATCCTCGCCGCCGACACCCTGACTGCCCTCGAGGACATCTACCTTCCCTTCCGCCCGAAGAAGCGCACCCGCGCCACCATCGCCCGCGAAAAGGGACTCGAACCCCTCGGCGATCTCCTCTTCGCGCAGGATTCGACGACCGATCCAATCGCCGCCGCTACAGCCTACGTCGGCCGCGAATACGTCGCCGACGACGGCAAGAACGTCACCTCGAAGATCGCGTCCGTCGACGAGGCGCTCGCCGGCGCCCGTGACATCATTGCCGAGCGGATCAGCGACGACAAAGACGCCCGCGCCCGCTTGCGTTCGGTTTTCCAGCGCGATGCCGTCATCTCGTCGAAGGTCATGCCGGGCAAGGCCGACAACCCCGAGGCCGCCAAGTACAAGGACTACTTCGAATGGAGCGAGCCGCTCGCCAAAGCACCGTCCCACCGCGTCCTCGCGATGCGGCGCGGGGAAAAAGAGCTGTTCCTCATGATGCGGGTGCAACTCCCCGACCCGGCCACGGCGTTCGCCACGGTCCAAAGCCTCTTCGTCAAAGGAAAGACGCCCGCCGGCGATCAAGTGGTCCTCGCCGCCCAGGACGCCTGCACGCGCCTGCTCTCCCCCGCGATGGAAACCGAGATGCGACTCGAGTCGAAGAAGCGCGCCGACGAAGCCGCCATCAAGGTCTTCACCGACAACCTCCGCGACCTGCTCCTTTCGCCGCCACTCGGTCAGCGCGCCGTGCTCGCGATCGATCCGGGATTTCGCACCGGCTGCAAAGTCGCGGCGCTCGATCGGCAGGGCAAGCTGCTCCACCACGACGTCGTGTTCCCCGACCGCCAGCCCGAGGAGGCCACGGAAAAGATCAAAGGCTTCGTGAAGTTCTTCTCCGTCGAAGCCATCGCCGTGGGCAACGGCACCGGCGGCCGCGAGACCGAGGCATTTTTGCGCACGCTCGAACTGCCCGCGACGGTGTCGATCGTGATGGTGAACGAGTCCGGCGCCTCGATTTATTCCGCGAGCGACGTCGCCCGCGAAGAATTTCCCGATCTCGATCTGACCGTCCGCGGCGCCGTTTCGATCGGCCGCCGGCTCGCCGATCCGCTCGCGGAACTCGTGAAGCTCGACCCGAAGTCGATCGGCGTCGGGCAGTATCAACACGACGTCGATCAGCCCGCGCTGAAGCGTTCGCTCGACGACACCGTCGTCAGCGCGGTCAACGGCGTCGGTGTCGAACTCAACACCGCCTCGAAGCAACTGCTCAGCTATGTCTCCGGCCTCAACGCCGCCACCGCTGCCGCCATCGTGGCCCGCCGCAACGAGCACGGCCCGTTCAAGGCGCGCGCCGACTTGAAGGATGTGCCGCGCCTCGGGCCGAAGGCGTTCGAGCAGGCGGCCGGCTTCCTGCGGATCCGCGACAGCGCGAACCCGCTCGACGCGAGCGCCGTTCACCCCGAACGCTATCCCGTGGTGGAAAAGATGGCCGCCGATCTCGGCGCCACGGTGGCCGATCTCGTCCGTGATTCCGCGCTGCGTTCGAAGATCAAGCCGGAGCGCTACGTGACGACCGAGGTCGGATTGCCGACGCTCACCGACATTCTCGCGGAACTCGCCAAGCCCGGACGCGACCCGCGCCAGAAGTTCGAAGTGTTCAGTTTCGCGGAAGGCATCAACAAGCCCGAAGATCTGAAGCCCGGCATGAAGCTGCCCGGCATCGTGACGAACGTCACCGCGTTCGGTGCGTTCGTGGACATCGGCGTGCACCAAGACGGACTCGTCCACGTGAGCCAGCTCTCGGATACATTCGTGAAGGAGGCGTCCACCGTGGTGCGTCCTCAGCAGAAGGTGATGGTCACTGTAACCGAGGTGGATCTGCCGCGTCAGCGCATCGCCCTCTCGATGCGCAGCAAACCGGAGATTGGCCCGAAGACCCCGCGCACCGGCGCCCCCGGCCCGCGCTCGTCCGGAGCCGCGCGCCCAATGACGCCGCCAGCGCCGCCGCCTTCCGTCACGAACGACTGGTTCAACGCCGCGCTGAAAAAGAAGCACTAAGTCGCCCGGCCGCCGCGGGGCGGCGTTTGAGATCTGAAATTTGAGATTTGAGATCCGGGGCCAGGATCTGGCGGGCTTCCCCCGCCGCGGGCCGAATCGTTTTTGTTATCTAATACCTGGATTCCGAAGTTGCCTTCGTAGCCCGCTGCGTGAGCAGCGGGAAGGATTGAGGCGAAACGATCACGAAGTCCCTGTCCTCACGGACAGGGCCACGACAATCCGTTTAACTTCGGAATCCAGATAACAGGTGACAACGGACCAACGACGCAGGACGTGACGCGAGCGGTTGATGGGATGTGTTACCAACACGCGAAAGGGCGCACACGAGGTGCGCCCCTACGGGTACGGCTGGAAATATTCCCTTCGTCGGGGCGAGGCTCGTCCACGCCCGATGTCGGCTGGTTCGCCACCGTCACTCGGAATTTGTCGGCTCCGGCCGACAAATTCCTAGCGGTACGGCTGGTGGAGCTCGACGGGCTTCTTGGCCTTTTCCCGGGCGCGCAGCTTGAGGTTCAACATCTCGACGCCGAAGGCGAAGGCCATGGAGAAGTAGATGTAGCCCTTCGGAATGTGCTGGCCAAGTCCCTCGGCCACGAGGGCGACGCCGATCAGGATTAGGAAGCTGAGCGCGAGCATCTTCAGCGTCGGGTGCCGGTTCACGAAGTCGCTGATCGCCGTCGCGGCCAGCAGCATCACGCCGAGTGCAATCACGACGGCCGCGATCATCACACCCACCTCGTTCGCCATGCCCACGGCGGTGATGACGGAGTCGAGGGAGAAGACGATGTCGAGGACCAGGATTTGCACGATCGTTCCGGCAAAAGTGATCCTGGTTTTGCCAGAGGTCGCGTGGCCGTCGTCGTCCTCGAGCTTTTCGTGCACCTCATGGACGCTCTTCCAGATCAGGAAGAGTCCACCGATCAGCAGGACGAGATCCCGGCCGGAAATATCCTGGTTCATCACGGGCAGCGTGAAGAGCGGCTTCGTCAGGCTCATCACCCACGTCAGGCTCAGCAGGAGCATGATGCGCGTGATCAGCGCAAGGGAGAGGCCGAGTTTGCGGGCCCGCGCCTGCTGCTCGACCGGCAGTTTGCCCGCGAGGATCGAGATGAAGATGATGTTGTCGATGCCGAGTACGATCTCGAGCGCGGTGAGCGTCACGAGAGAGACCCAGATCTGCGGATCAGAAATCCAGTCCATGTTGGCGGAGCACTAGGCCCTTGTGAGCAAGTTTGGTCAAATGCGGGTTCGAGAAGCACGGGCCAATTTTCGATTTTCGATTCCCGATTTTCGATTGCGGAGTCCGGCGGCGCCGTCGTTCCAGGCCCGGTAGTTTCGGTCAGGAAACCGCCGGGCGGCCGCCAATCGAAAATCGAGAATCCAAAATCGAAAATCCCTACACTCCGATCCAGGCGAGGCCGGCGCGGAGCCAGAGCGGGATGACGAAGAGGCCGAGCGCGGTGGTGCCGAAGACGATCTGCACCGCGGTCTTCGGATGACCATTATACATACGTGCCAGGATCACGGAGGTCATCGCGGTCGGCATGGCGGCCTGCACGATCAGCACGCGTTTGAATTCGACCGAGAAGGGGACGAATTTCGTGATGACGAGGAAGAGCACCGGCAGGATGCCCAGCCGCAGCGCGATGGCCGCGAGCGAGACCTTCGGGTCGAAGAGCTGCCGAGGTTCGTTGATGAAGTTCGCAAGGCTCACGCCAGTCATAATCAGGCCGAGCGGAATGCTGCATACGGCCATCGCATGCACGGCGTCGAAGAGCACCTTCGGCAGATGGGGCGAGAGGCCGGAGAGATTGCAGACCAATGCCACGACGATCGTGATCGTCACCGGACTGACGACGCGCCGCCAACCCTCGCGCAGGCCCAGGCCGCTGAGGGTCAGCACGCCGACGGTCCACACCGCGATTTCGACGCCGATGTTGTGGACGAAGAGCACGCCGCGGCTGCCGGGGCCCCAAATCGCCTCCATAATCGGCAGCGGCAGGAAACCGTAATTATTGATCCCGACGGCGAGCGCGAATGTGCGGAGTCCGGTGCCGACCTGCAGGCCGATCGCCCGCGCCATCAGCTTGCCTGCGATCAGGCTGATCCAGGCGAGGCCGAATCCCACCAATGGCGGCACCGCGAGATTGGTCGGATTCTGCAGCGCGGCGTTGTTCGCGACCGACTCGAAGATCAGGCAGGGAAAGCAGACGTTGACCGTGAACTTGATCAGGCTGCCCTCGGCTTCGCCTTCGATCCAGTGGACGCGCCGCACCGCGACGCCGACGCCAATGATGACGAAGACGGGCAGGACGAGCAGCAGCAGTTGCCAGTACGTCGGCATGGAGGAAAAGCCGAAGAGAGCCGCGACGTCGGCGCGGGGGCGAGTCTTTCCCGCGTCGCGAAGTGAGCCGGCAGGCGATTTGTGATGCGATGGCCGGTGAGGGCACCGGCCCTCCAGGCGAGGCGCTCGCGCTCCCCTCTCGCCGCCGCTTCGCGAGAACGATTACGAGAATGAGAAAGACGGGAGACCGAAGACGGCTTTTCCATGGAGGGCCGGTGCCCCCACCGGCCATGCCGGGCTGAACGCCAGGGCGGATGGGGACATCCGCCCTCCATTCTTGAGGTCGGGCGCGCACGAGGCGCGCCCCTACGAGGGAGCTCTATCGGAATCAGACCGCGTCGCCCGCCGCCTTGTCGGAGACCGTGGCCATCGCCTCGCCGGCGATCGTTCCGGTCGTCCACGCGGACTGGAAATTGAAGCCGCCGGTGACGCCGTCGATGTCGAGCACTTCGCCCGCGAAATGCAGCCCCGGACACTTCCGACTCTCCATTCGCCGAAAGTCCACCTCGCTCAGCCGGACGCCGCCGCAGGTCACGAACTCCTCCTTGAACAGACTTTTCCCGACGACCTTGAGCTCCGCCGCGGTGAGCTGGGTCGCGAGGTGGAGCAACGTGGCGTTGGCGATGCCGGTCCACGTCGTCGTGGCCGGAATGCCGGCGCTCGTGACCAGCCGTTCCCACAAGCGCTGCGGCATCGGCAGGGGGCTCCAGGTGGCGATTTGCTTCCGCAGATTTTTCGCCCGCACGGCCTCGAGTTCGCGCGCCAGGGTCTCGCGGCTGTGCGGCGGCGCGAAATTAATCAGGATCGAAAATTCATAATTTCGTCCCGCCAGTTCCCGCGCACCCCAGGCGGAGAGTTTCAAAATCGCCGGCCCGCTCAGACCCCAGTGCGTGATGAGCATCGCGCCGCTCTCGCGGAGCTTGGTCCCGGGAATGGCGACCGTGACATTTTCCATCGCGACCCCGGAGAGGCCGATGAGCCGCGCGTCATCGATGTGAAAGGTGAACAGCGACGGCACCAGCGGCTCGATGGTGTGGCCGAGACGCTCGGCGATCGTGAACCCCGCGGACGAACGATTGCCACCCGTGGCGAGCAGCAGCTTTTCGCTGCGCACATTCGAGCCATCGGTGAGCGTGAGCCAGAAACCTCCGCCGCCCGCCTCCGCCGTGCGCACGCCGAGACTCGTGCAGACGCGCACGCCGGCCTTCTCGGCGGCGGCAGTGAGGCATTCAACGATCGTGGCGGAGTCGTCGGTGATGGGAAACATGCGGCCGTCGTCCTCCGTCTTGAGCTCGACTCCGCGCGCCGCGAACCACGCGACCGTGTCGCGCGGCTGAAAGCGATGAAAGGCCCCGAGCAATTCGCGGCCACCGCGCGGGTAACGCTTCACCAGTTCGCGCGGTTCGAAGCAGGCATGGGTGACATTGCACCGGCCGCCGCCGGAGACGCGGACCTTGGCGAGTGGATTGGCGGTCGTCTCGTAGATCGTCACCTCGCCGGCCGGGCCTAATTTCTCCGCGCAGGTGATGGCCGCGAAGAAGCCCGCGGCTCCACCCCCGACAACCACCACGCGCGTTTTTTCCGCCATGTTTCACGCTGGCGGTGGCAGGCCGGCGAAGTCGAAGCCGAATTCCGGGGAGCCGATGCCGGACGGCGGAGGACTCAGGGCGGAGTTTTGAGTTTGGAGTTCGGAGTTTGGAGTTCGGACATAACCCGCCAGACAACACACCCCGCCCTGACGGGCACCCCGCTTGAGCCGGAACGAGGCAGTGGAACGAAATCGGCGGGTGTGGGCACCCGCCCTCCAGGGTAGGCGGATCGTTCAGACTTCCGTTCGCGCTCCTCTCAAAGAGCTATCCATGGAGGGACGGTGCCCCCACCGTCCAGGGCGGCCTAACGTGCGACGGAACGTCCACGGAGCGTCGTAGGGCCCGGGATTCCCTCCGTTTGGCCGTGAGCTTGCCGAACCGGCTCGTCGGCAGGCCACGGGTTTCGTTCGCGAAGCGGCCCGGCGGCGAGCGCCGGCCCTACATTCAACTGCATAGCTCCGGCTCAAGAGAGGACCTTCGTCACGGTTGCGGACTGGCGCGGGCACAAAAAAGCCGCCGCAGGTTTCCCCGCGGCGGCCAAATTTTTCAGATCAAATTACTGATCTTTCTTCTTCTTGCCGCCACCGCCACCGCCGCCACCACCGCCGCCACCGGGGCCGCGACCCTGGGGCATGGCATCGAACTTCGCCTTCTGGGCGTCGGTCAACACGGCGCGGATATCCTTGTTGGCGGCCTGGCGGAGCTCAGCGCCCTTGGCGCCGCGTTCCTCGGCCGGGAGCGCCATGACCGACTCCTGCACCTTGGCGAGGATCGAGGTGATCTTGGTCTTCTGTTCGGCGTTGAGGCCACCGACGGCTTCGTCGATTTGGGCGATGCGTTGCTCGGGCGACATGCCGCCCTTTTTCTTGGCCTGGCCGTCTTGCGCGTGGAGCGCCGGAACGGTCGCCATCAGTCCCAGCGCCAGGGCTGAGATCAGGAATTTAAACAGTTTCATGGAGGGATTACTCTGCGGTTTCAGTTTTGGGAAGTGGTCCGACGGGAAGTCGCACCGAGGGGGCAAGACGCATCGCCACCGGATTCGTTGCCCAATCTCCGGCAGGCTTGCCCGGGGTGGACGGGATCCGCAGCGTCGCCCCCCATGATCGAAGTCGAGGCCCTGACGAAGCGGTACGGTTCGTTTACGGCCGTCCGCGAGCTGTCATTCGCCGTCCGACCCGGGGATGTGCTTGGCTTGGTGGGACCCAATGGTGCGGGCAAGACGACGACCCTGCGCTGCCTCGCCGGGATCATTCCGGCGTCGTCCGGCGCCGTGCGGATCGGCGGCCATGACGTCGCCACCGACGCGGTCGCGGCCAAGCGCACCCTCGCCTTCTTCCCAGATGAACCGCGGCTGTTCGATTACCTCACCGTGCGGCAGCACCTGAACTTCGTGGCGCGGCTGTACGGGGTGGCCGATCACGAGGCGATCGCGGAGCCGCTGCTCGCGGAATTCGAAATCGCCGACAAGGCGGATCAGCTTCCCGGCGAACTCTCGCGCGGGATGAAGCAGAAACTCGCGATCGCCTGCGGACTCCTCCACGGCCCGCGCGTGCTGTTCTTCGACGAACCACTCACGGGACTCGATCCACTCGGCATCCGGCGGATGAAGGATTCCATCGCCCGCCGCGCGCGCGAGGGCGCCACGATTGTGCTGAGTTCGCATCTGCTCCACCTGCTCGAGGAAGTCTGCTCCCACGTGCTGATCCTGAAGCAGGGCGAGAAGATCGCCAACGGCACGATCGCGGAAGTGGCCGCGCGTTTCGGCAACGGCGAGGCCAAGGTGAATCTCGAGGACATCTTCATCCGCGCGACGGGCGGCTCGGAACGGTGAACGCGTCGATCCTTCGCGCGCTCCTCTACCTGCGGCTCACCTCGGCGCGCAACTGGCTGGGCTCGCGACTCCGCCGGCTGCGGCAGCCGAAATACCTCTTCGGCGCGATCGTCGGCGTCGCTTACTTCTATTTCTTTTTCATTCGCAGTTTCAGCAGTCCGCGCCACGCGCGGCCCACGAATCCTCTGACCGGCTTCGACCCGGCGGCCACTTTCACCCTCGCGCCCGACTCCCTCGCAGTTGCGACCGCGATCGGCGCACTGCTGTTGCTCGTGATCTTCACCGTGATGTGGGTCGTGCCCGCGCCGCGCGCGACGCTCGGGTTCACGGAGGCGGAGATCGCGTTCCTGTTTCCCGCTCCCGTCACCCGGCGGGCGCTCGTCCACTTTCGGCTCGTGAGCTCGCAGCTCCGCAGTCTCGTCGGCGCCGCGCTGATGATGCTGTTCACCAACCGCTGGAGCTTCCTCGGCGGCAACGCCGTGACGCACGCGGTCGGCTGGTGGTTCATCTTCTCCGCGCTCAACCTCCACTTCCACGGCGCGGGCTTCACGTTGACACGGCTCGTCGATTTGGGAGTCGGACCCTGGCGACGACGCCTGCTCGTCGCCGCGACAGTCGGAGCGGTGATCGTGGCGACTTTCCTGCAGGCGCCCGCCGGCAGCCGCGGACCCGACCTCGGCACCGAGCCGGCCTTCGCACTCCTCGCGCAGTGGGTCGTCGATCTTACCCAGACGGCGCCGCTGGCCTGGTTGCTCTGGCCGTTTCGCGCGGTGCTCGGCCCCTTCCTCGCGCCTGATGTTTCCGCCTTCCTCGCGGCGCTCGGACCTGCGCTGCTGTTGATTGTCCTGCACTATCTGTGGGTCGTGCGCAGCGCGGTGGCGTTCGAGGAGGCCGCGATCGACGAAGCGGCGAGGAAATCAGAACGTCGCGAAGGGGCCGAAACGTCGGGCCGTCGCTTCGGCGACCGCTCGCCGCGGAGTCGCCCGGGGCCGTTCGCGCTTTCGGGCGCGGGCCGGCCGGAGTTCGCGTTTCTCTGGAAGAACCTGCTGTCGACCTGGCCGTATTTCACCGGACGCATCCTGCTGCTCGTGGCGACGGGCATTGTCCTCGGTGCCACCTGGCTGCAGCGGAGTCCGGCGGGGCTCGCGTTGCGACCGGGCATCGCGACGGCGGCGGCCGCGTTCGCCCTCTACACCCTCATCGTCGGCCCGCAGTTCGCGCGGCAGGATCTGCGCAACGATCTCGGGAACGTCGATCTGCTGAAGGCGTACCCGCTCCCCGGCTGGCAGATCATCCTCGGCGAACTCCTCGCGCCGACCGCGATTCTCGCGGGCCTGCTCTGGCTCGCGATTCTGACGCTCGCCCTGACGCTGGAGCCGGCCGGCCGAAACTGGGCCTGGTTGACGCCCCCGATCCGGGTCGCCGCCAGCTTGGGCCTCGGCGCGATTGTGCCGGCGCTCGTCAGTCTGCAGCTGCTCGTGCCAAACGCGGCGGTGCTGCTTTTCCCCGGCTGGTTTCAGACCACCCGGAGCCGCGGCGGCGGACCCGAGGTGGTCGGGCAGCGGATGATCTTCTTCTTCGCGCAGACGCTGACGATGGTCCTCGCGCTCATTCCCGCGCTCCTGATCGGGGCGGTGCCGTTTGCGATCGCCTCGTTCGCCGGACTGCAATCCACGCCCGCGCTCGTCGCCGCCACCCTGGTGGCCAGCGGGCTCGTGCTCATCGTCCTGCTCGCCGAGGTGGCCGCCGGGGTGCGGTTGCTCGGGGCGCGGTTCGAGCGGCTGGATTTGTCGGCCGAGTTGCGGCCGTAGCCTTCGGTGGCTCCACTCCCGACCATGACGCCGGAAGCCGAGTTCGATCGCCTGACCACGCTCGCCGCCGACACGGTGGGAGCGGCGCAGCGGCAGTTGCCGCCCGAGATTCGGGGACTCGCCCGCGACGTCGCCGTGCATTATGAGAAATTGCCGGGTCCAGACCTGCTCGAGGAGGGTTTCGAGCCCGACATCCTCGGCCTGTTCACCGGCAATCCCCATGGCAGCGAGCTCTCGGACGCGGGACCGGCGCCCCCGCAGATCCTCCTCTATCTCGAGAATCTCTGGGACTTCGCGGATCAGGAGGAGGAGATTTTCTGTGCCGAGGTCCGCGTGACCTACCTGCACGAACTCGGGCATTATCTTGGTTGGGACGAGGATGAACTCGCCGCGCGCGGCCTCGACTGAGCGTTCGTCGTCGGGGCCAGGGTTCAGGAGGAACTTTGCGGGTGGTGCTTTGTCCCGCTCTGGGCCTGGCGCACTCCGCGCTTTCCAATTTCAACGGGCCTTGCATACACTCGCCCCCAATTACAGCCTTTCGCACGTCATGAAGAAATTCCTGCTCCTCACTCTTGTTGCGCTCCTCGGTGTCACTTCCGGCCGGGCCGAGGCCACCCGCGACGATCTCGTGCGGCGCGTCGAGAGCTGCGAGGCGATCCTCCAGACCTTCCAGATCCGTCGCGACACCGCGATTCCGACCGAGGTCTGGCAGCGGGCGAAGGCCGTCATCATTCTCAACCAGTTCAAGGCCGGCTTCTTCCTCGGCGTGCAGGACGGCTATGGCGCCATCCTGGTGAAGAAGGCGAACGGCCGCTGGAGCGTCCCGGTGTTGCTCAATGCCGGTGAAGCCAGCCTCGGTTTCCAGATCGGTGCGAAGTCGGTGGAGAGCGTGCTGATTCTGACCGATGCCTCCACGCCCCGGATGCTGTTCCAGAACCGTTTCAACATCGGCGTGGACGCCAAGGCCGTCGCTGGTCCGCGGGCTGCGGAAGTGGAACGCAATCGGTCCGAGCTGCTCGACGCCCCCATCCTCGTCTACACGAAGAGCACCGGGCTCTATGCCGGCGCGACGGTGAAGCTCGGCCACCTCTCCCGGAACGACAAGGCGAACTTCCTTCTCTATAACACCAAGTACACGATGCCGGAGCTGCTCTACAGCGACTGGGTTCAGCCCGTCTCCGAGTCGCAGCCGCTCATGAACTTGATGCAGCGTCTCGCGCCCTGAGGTGATAGTGGGAGTATTTCCGCGCAGGTCGCCACGCCAGTTTCCCGACCCGCCGGCGAGCGGCGGACCTCCATAATTCCTCATGGCTTCGAACCCCATCCTCGGCAACGGCGGCTTTCATCATGTGTGCGTCAAGACGCGCGACTGGGATCGCACGATGGCCTTTTACCAAGGCGTGCTTGGTTGCACGGAGAAAGTCGCCTGGCGCGCGGCACCGCAACGCGCGGTGATGCTCGATACCGGCGACGGCAACTACATCGAGGTCTTCGAGGATCTCGCGTACTTCCCGGCGCCGAACGGCAGCGTGTTTCACTACGCGTTTCGCACGAACCGCCTCGACGCCGTCGCCACCCGCGTGCGCGAGGCCGGCTACAAGATCACGATCGAGCCGAAGGACGTCACGCTCACGACGACCAATGGCAAAGGCGCGTTTCCGATCCGGATTTTCTTCTGCGAAGGGCCGAACGGTGAGTCGATCGAGTTTCTGCAGAACGAAGTCACGTGAGTGCCGATGGCCGAATTCCGAGTGCCGAATTCGGAAGGGCATAAGGGGATGGAGGGAGGGTTTTTCACCCGCCGAAGCATATCCGAATGCCCTCATGGCCGGTGGGGACACCGGCCCTCCAGGAAAAGGGCCGAATTGTAGGGCTGCCGCTCGTCGGCAGGCCGATGTTTTTCAGTCGAGAAGAGGCCCGGCGGCGAGCGCCGGCCCAACACCAATTCGGCAATCGGCACTCACCTCAGCTCATTCAGATACGCCACGAGTTCGGCAATGACGGCAGCCGCGACGATCTTCTGCACCTCGACGCGCGGTTCACCGGGACACTCCACGCGGCCGGTGCGCAGCGCGAGGAAGCGGCCGCGACGCCGGTGGGCGATGGCCCACCACGCAAACGGCGCCAGCACGCCGCTCTCCGGCGCGCGTTCCGCATAGCCCGTGGTCGCGAGGGCGAGATCGCTGCCGAACAATTTGCACGCGCCCTGCGCCATTTCCGCTGCGACTTCGGCCGACACGCAGTTCACGCGGGCCGCCGCCCGGCGATTCACCCCGAGCAGCGCGACCTTTTGGTCGAGCGAGTACGCCGTGACGCCCCCGAGAAAGTATTCCGACGCCCCGGGGGTCGCCCCGATCGCCGCCTGGACGTGACCGCAGGTGAGGCTCTCGGCGGCCGCCAGCGTCAGCCGGGGCTTGGCCAGCAGCAGGGATTTCAGGTCGGAGGCGCTCATTGCGAATTCGTTCAGCCGATTTCGAGTCCCACCGGGCAGTGATCGCTGCCCATGACTTCCGGGCTGATCCACGCCCGCTTGAGCGAGGACTGCAGCTTGGCGCTGGCGACGAAGTAATCGACGCGCCACCCGATGTTCCGGGCGCGGCAGTTCATCATCTGGCTCCACCACGAATAGTGGCCCGGGCCCTTCTCGAACTCGCGGAACGTGTCGACGAAGCCGGCCTCGAGGATCCGCGAGAAGTTTCCGCGTTCCTCGTCCGTGAAGCCCGCGTTGCGCCGGTTGGTCTTCGGATTCGTGAGATCGAGCTCGGTGTGGGCGACGTTGAGGTCGCCGCAGAAAATCACGGGCTTCTTCTTCTCGAGCTTCTTGAGGTAGGCGAGAAACGCCGGGTCCCATTCCTTGGTGCGGTAATCCAACCGCGTCAGCCCGCGCTGCGTATTCGGCTGGTACACGTTCAGGAGGAAGAAGTCCTTGTACTCCGCGGTGATGACGCGACCCTCGCCGTCGTGGTCCGCGCGACCGATGCCGAGCGTGACTTCCTTGGGCTTCTGCCGCGTGAACGTGATCGTCCCGCTGTACCCTTTCTTCACCGCCGGATTCCAGAACACCTCGTAGCCATGCGGCCACGCGATGTGCTGCGCGTCGCCAGGGTGCGCCTTGGCCTCCTGCAGGCAGATGACGTCGGCCTGCGTCTGGGTCATGAAATCGAGCAGACCTTTCTTATGGGCGGCGCGCACGCCGTTCACGTTCCAGGAAACGAACTTCATTCCGGGTCATTTTCCGCCTCCGGCGGAAAATGACTAGGCTTTTGCGTCGCAAAAGCGCCGGGCGGAGGGACCAACCTTCTCGGGCCCAGGCGAAGTTCATCCGGCCAGGCATCCCCGCAGACGCGGTTCGCAGAGGACCTGTCCTCCGTAGCCTTGGCGAAGGAGGACACACCTTCCGGTTGCCAAGCCCACTCAACTCTCAACCCTCAACCGGAAGCGGCCCCGCCGCTTCCCGTCATGCCCGTCTTTCCTCCGCTTCCTCTCGGTCAACGTATTCCAGCGAGCCCACACGCCGTGTCCTGCAGCCTGCCCACGATGCGGGATGTCCGCGGCTACGAGGAAAAGAATCCCGCGACGATGCGGCAACTGACCTCGGGCTACCCGCGCTTCGTCGTTCACCCTTACACGAAGCAGCTCGCCGCCCACCTCGCCGGCACCGTGTCCGCGCTCGGCGGCCGCACGCTCTGGCTGGTTTCGTCCGCACGGATGGCCGCTGATCTGGCCGGCCACCTTGGAACCGATCGCGGGGCCACGGTGTTCGCCCACGGTGGCATCCACGGCGTGTCCCACTCCGAGTCGGCCGACACGTTCGGCCGCGCCAAGACGTTTCTCCAAAACATCGGCGGCTTCCTCTCCTCCCGCGCCGCCGAGGACGAACTCGTCCGCCTCGGCGTGAAGTCCTCCGTGGACGCCGAGCCCGTCTTCGCGGGCGACGCCACGCAGGAAATCCGGCGCGTGTTGCGCACCGTGATGCCGGCCGCGGGCGACGCCGACATCCTGCCCGCGAACTCCGGCATGAATGCGATTTTCGCGGCCTTCCGCGCGTCGGCCGCATTGCAGGCCGCCCGCGGTCGCACCGTCTGGCTGCAGCTCGGCTGGCTGTATCTCGACACCATCGCGATTCTCAAGAAATACACCGCCGCCCCGGTGGACTATGTCTACGTGCGCAACCCGGGCGATCTCGAGTGCATCGAGCGGATCTTTGCCCGCCACGGTTCGCGCATCGCCGGCGTCCTGGCCGAGCTGCCCACCAATCCGCTGATCCAAACCCCCGACGTTCCCGCGCTGTCCGCGCTCTGCCGGGCGCATGGCGCGCACCTGCTGCTCGACCCGTCCGTCGCCTCGGTCTGGAACCTCAACATCCTGCCGCTGGCGGATGTCGTCGTCTCGAGCCTCACGAAATACACCGCCAGCGAGGGCGACGTGATTGCCGGCGTGAGCATCATCAATCCGGCGGGACCGGACGCCGCGGAATTGCGGCGGGGCACCGCGGCCGCGCTCGAGCCGGTTTATCCGCGCGATCTCGCGCGCCTGGCCGGGCAGATCGGCCGGACCGAATCCGTGCTCGCACAGATCCACGCCAACACCGCGCGCGTCGCGGCGTTCCTCGAACAGCACCCGAAAGTCCGGCGGGTCTACTGGGCCTTGCAGGCGGATTCGCGGGCGAACTTCCTGAAGGTGGCGCGCCGGCCCGATGCGACCGGCGGCATGATTTCGTTCACGCTCCGGACCGGGATGGAGGAGTTCTACGATCGGCTGCGGCTGCCCAAGGGCCCGAGCTTCGGCATGCAGACGACGTTGATCTGTCCCTTCATGTACCTCGCGCACTACGACCTCGTGACGACGCCCGCGGGTATCGCCGAGCTGGCGGCGAGCGGGATTGATCCCGATTTGCTGCGGCTCTGCTGCGGGACGGAGCCGGCAGAGGCGATCATCGAAGCGCTGGCGGAAGCACTGGGGTAGGCTAGGAACCGGAGTTTGGACAGGATGGGCAGGATGCAGCAGGATTTCAGGGCGGAGAGAAATTTTCTGATCGGACCAAATCCTCAGGATGCAGGGTGAACTGACTTGGCCGGTGAGGGCACCGGCCCTCCATCAGAGTGCGATCCCTCGAGCGTTCCGGAAACCCTGATCGAATCAACTTCCGCATCGGCCAAGCTCTGAGGCAGGGTCGCCAGGGATCCGGAATCATCCTGCCCATCCTGTAATCCTGTCTCACTCGCCGAATCCCTTCCGCCAAATCCTGTCCTCCTGTGTCCGCCGCTCCCGAAATCTCCTGCACGCTCGCGATCGCCGTCGTGCCCAATGCGCCACGCAGCGAAATCGTCGGCTGGCTCGGGGACGCGGTGAAGATCAAGGTTCACGCGCCGCCGGTCGAGGGTAAGGCCAATACTGTTCTCTGCGAATTTCTCGCCGAACGGCTCGGGGTGCCGCGACGGGCGGTGAGTCTGCTTCGCGGCGATACGTCGCGCCGCAAGGTCATCCGAATCGCCGGCCTGACCGCTCCGGAGGCGCACTCCCGGCTCGGGCTCGGATGACGGCCTTCGCGCTCACGCTCGTGCTGGTCGCCGCGGTGTTGCACGCGACCTGGAATCTCTGTGCGAAACGCGCGGGCGGCGGCCTGCCCTTCGTGTGGCTGGTTGGAGCCGTGATCTGCACGCTCTACGTCCCGGTCGTCACGTTCTACTGCCTCTGGAAATCGCCGCAGCTCTCCGGCGCCGCGATCGCGTGGATCGCGGGCAGCGGGGTGCTGAAGACCGGATACTCGCTGTTTCTCCAGCGCGCGTATCGCAGCGGTGACTTCTCGCTGATCTATCCCCTCGCCCGCGGGACCGGTCCACTGCTGTCCACGCTCGCCGCGATCATGCTGCTCGGGGAACGGCCGTCCCTGGTCGCGCTGGCCGGCGGGTTCGTGATCATCGCGGCGATCTTTTTTCTCACGGACGGAGCGCGGCTGTTTCATGAGGATCGGGCTCATCTGCGCATCGCGTTTCGTTATGGGATCATCTCGGGGCTCTTCATCGCCGCCTACACGATCTGGGATCGGCACGGCGTGCACCGGCTCGGAATTCCGCCGCTGCTCTACGATGCGGGCACGGCGCTCATGGTGCTGACGCTCGTCACACCCTTTGCACTCCCGCGCTGGCCCGAGGTGACGCGGCACTGGCGCGAGCATCGCCGCTACGTCTGGGGCATGGCGCTGCTCTCACCCGCCGCGTACGTGCTCATTCTCACGGCGATGAGCTTCACGCCGGTCAGCTACATCGCCCCGGCCCGGGAGGTGAGCATCGTGATCGGCGCGTTTCTCGGATCGCACCTGCTTCGCGAGGCCGAGGGCCGCCGGCGGCTCTGGGCGGCGGCGGCGATGGCCGCGGGAGTAATCGCACTGGCACTCGGCTGATTCCTCTCCCACGTTCCGGCCATGCCTCGCCCCGCATGAAATCCCGCCTGATCTGGGGCGCCGTCCTGCTCGCGGCCTTTGCCGCGTTCTACTACGTCACGATTCGTCCCGCGATCACGCCGATGCCCGAGCGCTCGCGCGGTCCGGTGGGAGGCCGCACGCCGCTGGTGCCGGAACGTCCGAGTTTCGCGCTGCCGGAATCGATGCTCAACGCGACGATTCCGACGCCAGTGTTTCCCACTCCGCCCGAGGTTAAATTCCGCGTCGAACCGCCGGCCCTCAAGATGGAGGTGCCGATCCAGAACGGCGCCACGATCGATTTTTCCATTGGCGCGCCCGTGGTCCGCTCCGGCGGCGAAGACACCCTCGCGATCGAGAAGGCCCTGAAGGAAATGGAAGCGGCGACGAAGGACACAAAGTTCGCGCCGCCGAAGCGGCCGTAGGATTCGGGCTCGAGCGGGTTTAACCACCGAGACACCGAGGCACCGAGAATACCCGGGCCTTCGTGCCTTCGTGGTTAACTCCGGCGCCAGGCCTACTTCTTCCCGGTCAGCATATCCTCGATCAACGCGATCGCGGTCGCTTCGGTGATGTCGCTGGCGTCGAACTGACGAATGACTTTTCCGGCCTGCATCCCTTTACCGATGATGTCGCTCGCGGCCGCCTGGCCGACGATCGCGGCGTCCTTCAGCCGGATCGCCGTGGCTTGGATATCAGGGACGGGATAAGTGACATCACCCGAAACCTGCGGCACGACCAGGTTGCGACTGGAGATCAGGATTTCGATCGCGATGTCGGCAATCTGCGCCAGGGCCGCGCGGTCCCGTGCGGCGGGGTCGCCGGTGAGATGTGCGCCGGCCTGTTCGGGAAGGAGCGCTGTGGCGGTGGCCTGATCCGCGAGTTGCGCGCCGCCGTGCCGGAAAACCCGGCCGAAGAGTCGCTCGATTTCGCGGACCGTCTGCTGATCCGCCAGCGCCGCGGGCTTCGCCTCCTTCGCCGCGTAAGTGTTCGTGCCGCTGGTCTTCGTAGAATTATCCGTCTTCTCGAATTTCTCGGTGCGATGAGTCAGCGAGAGCCCCGAGCTCGCGTCGACGAGCGCGCGGTTGACGTAGATGACGATCCGCGGGGCGCCGTCCGTGACGTACGCCTTGCGAAAGCCCTCGAGAATTCCGTCGGCGGCCTGCCGCGCGATCAGCGTGTCGGAACTCGGGCCGTAAGTCTGCTGCGCGGCCGAAGGCAGCCGCGGGGCGACCGGACCCGGCAGGTTCTGCGCGATGGGCGGGCCACCGGCGGTTTGGGCGGCGGCCGGAAGGGCAAGCAGGACGAACGAGAGCAGAGAACCGGTAAATGCTTTCATGGCGGGGGTGACGCGGGAGGTTAGCGGGACTGGCGGACGCGGACCGTGTACTTCCGGGCCAGCTTGTTCATGGCGGTGAAGCGCACGGCCTCGGTGGAATTCTCGGACAGCGTGAGGGTCTGGAACGGCGTCTCATCACCGGTCGAGAAGCCCTGTTCGTCTTTGAACACACAGTTGATTTGGACCTGCACGCGGCGGCCTTCACGGTTCTTCACGTTGGCGACGACCTCGAGCCGGCCATCGTCACGCCAGACTTCCTGCAGACCCGTGCAGGTCACGGCAGCCTGCGCCGGCTGATCGAGCAGGACGAAGCGATCGGTGTTCTCCAGCGTGAACTTGGTCGTGTCGAGCGGCGCATACGGCCCCGGTGCCACGCACCCCGCCGAGAGCGAGAAAACAGCGGCGGCGAACGGGACAAGAAACAACTTGGTCTTCATGGCGGTGGTAAGGTCAGGTGATCGTGAGACTGGCAGTCAGCGCTTAAGTTCGCTCAAAAAAACGACCGTATCGCGGTCGGCGGCGGCGACGTTGAGGGTGATGGTCTGGGTCCGCTGTTCGAGGACGTTACCGTCGCGGTCGAGGAACTCAATCCGTCCAGGATGCTGTCCGGCCGGAAGCTCGATCGCGGCGAAACTGAGCCGTTGCGGCAGGTTGTCCCACTGACGGGTGTCGGCCGTGGCATCGGTCGCGGCCGAGGCGACCTTGCCGATCATCCCGAGCACGCCGAGACCGACCGCCGCGAAATCGGAATCGTCGGTGTCCTTGCCCTCCCGCTCCCGCCGGCGGGACTTCTCGTGGGCGATCGCCGAGCCGGCCAGGGCGATGTCACCCGCGACGTTCGCGCCGGCTTTAAACACCGCCTTGTTGCCCAGGATGTGGTCCATCACGCGGCCGCCCCGCGTCGTCGCCTGGAAGCCGAGATCGTCGAACGCGGGCAGCGGCACGATCTTCGTCCCGCCATCGAGGAGCAGACGCGCGGAACGCGAGGGCGAGTCATCGGCGTAGAAACGCAGGAGCTCACCATGCTGCCCGGCCGCGTATTTGCGCGGGCCGTACCCGAACTCGGCGAAGACGAGGACATTCGCCGCCGGCTGATAGGGCGCGAGCGCGAGCCGCTCGCCGGCGTTGCGCTGGGCGCGGGCGAAGGCGTCCGAGCCGTCGCCGCCGAGCTTCGCGGTGGCCAGACCATCGAGGTAGTCGAGCAACACGTAGTCAGCGTCGTAGTGCTCGTTGGTGGGGTCACTGTCGATGACCTGGCCAGAGCGAAAGCACGCCCGGGCGTTGTCCGGCTGTCCGTCGCGCCAATAGAGGATGCCTCGATAAAAATACGCCATGGTTCGCTCGTAGGGCTCGCCGATGAACACCTTCGAGCTCTCCGCGGAAAACAGGCTGCGGGCCCGCGCCGCATCCGCGGAATTCGCGATGATCCCGCCGATCCGCGCAATGGCGTCGTCGAGTTTCTCCTTCGCCACCGCGTCGTCACCCCGGCGCAGGGCGGTGGCCGCGATCCGGTAGTCGAAGAGCACGCGATCGCGCTCCGGGACCGGCACCTGGCGATCGGCGACCGTGCCGCCCCCGCGATGCTCCGGCACCTCGCTCACGCAGCCGCCCGACAGGAAACCGGTTCCCGCCAGCCCGAGGAACGCCAGCGCGCGCACGGGCGAAAACGCCGAACGGCGTTCAATGGCGGAAGGCCGGGAAGTCATACGTTCGAGGTGGCACGAGTCTCCCGACTCGTGGACGGGGACGGCCGTTCGAAGTGATTTCACGGGTCAGGAGACCCGTGCCACTTCTCAACGGTAGGCGGCGTCCTCCAGCCCCTGCTTCTTGATCTCGGCTGAGTCCTCCCAGACGATCTCGCTGGTACGCGCGTTCGTGAGCCGGAAGCTGTAGAGCACGTAGTCGCTGGTGCCCGCGGACGTGCGCGTGGTCAGGCCGTCGAGCTTGCCGGTGAGGAAGTAGTCCGCGCCGCGAAACTCGACGACGTTCGGATCGGCGCTGGCCGTGACCTGGCCGCTTTGCTTGAGCGCGCGCTCGCGTTCGAGGGTCTTCATCATCTCGCGATCGAGGAAACTGACATGACCCGCGGCCTTCGAGTTAAGCTGGGTGCGGATGCGGGTGAGGAAGATGTCCTTGTTGATCGGGAAACGCGTGTTGTTGGTCACGGGCTCGAGCACGATATACGGCTTGGCCTGGGCGCGGGCGATTTCGGGAATGCCGAGGACACTGCGGGCCATCTTGTCGGTGACGGTCACGAGATCCTGGGACTCGATCCCGGTGCCGGCGACGAAGCCGCGTTCATCGGGGCGCATTTCGGTGGGCGGCACGCCGGCGGGCTGGTTGACGCCCGTGGTGGCGCAGCCGCCGAGAACAACCGCCGCAACGAGCAGGCCCGCGCGGGAGAGGAGAGAAGTGGAGTTCATGGATCGCTTGAGAATCAGAGGAAAGGTCGCGGCCCGCGGCGGGAAGTTTACGCGGAACGAGGTTAGTTGCGCCCGAACAGGCTGTTGGCGCCGCTCATCGGCGTGGCCGGCGCGTTGTAGTAATTGTTAATCACCGTGACCGGAGCCGCGGGCGTCGCCGGAGCCGCCGCCGGCACCGCGGGGGAGGGGTAGGCCGGCGCGGATTGGGCCGCATTCACGCGACGGTTGGTATCGACGACGGAACCGAGCAGCCAGCCGAGGCCCGCGCCCCAAGCCGCGCCGCGCCAGCCGTCGTGACGAAAGTCGCCGCTGTTGTTGCCGATGATGCCGCCGGCGAGCGCACCGAGCCAAAGGCCGTTGGCGGCCGCACTCGACGGGCCGGCGTAACTGGAATTGGCGTACGGATAGTAGCCGGCGTCGTAACCGGGATAATAGGAGTAAACCGCGCGGCGATGGCTCCGCGGAAAGCCGTAACCGTACCCGTAGCCATAACCATAGCTGGGGTAACCAATCCAGGGACCGGAGGAGATCCCGACCGAAATCGACGTCCCGGAATGATAAGGCCGCGGCGCATAGCCCCCGTGCCCGCGGGAGCGGAAAATCTGGGCCTGGCTGGTGGTGGCGGCGAGCAGGGCGAGAGCGAGGGCAAACGCGGTTTTCATGACAGAGATGAAAGCTGGGACACGGCGCCCCCGGCAAGGTTTCCGCCAACTCACCGACAAGCGTCTAGGGTTCAATAAGCGTGGGATCCAATCGCCGGGGTTAACCACGAAGACACGAAGCAGCGGAAGCCAGGAAACCATCACGTGGTAGCGAGCGTGAGCGAGGGGAGCGTCGCAGAGTTTAGCCTCTCACTCGCGCTCTTGCGCACCACGGACCTTTGGCGAAAGTTACGCGGAACGACCATGGTTCAACCCGCGACAGTCGAATTTGCCCTCAGCGGCACCGCCCACGGCGTGGAGATTTCCCCTGCCCACGTGCCGTTCGGACTGATGCGGAAGTTTCACGAAGACGTGGAGCGGCTGGTCCTCGGGTCCAATCAAGGATCACTCGTCGATACCCTCGTGCAAGTGAAGCAAGGTTCCTACGCGCTCGTCGTCCCCCTGCCCGACAACGTGAGGGAAAGTTTCGAGTCCGATCTTTCGCTGGTCGCGGGCCAGGACGACGCAGCCAGTCCGGACCCGGTCCGGTTAAACGTGCTGCACCAGTGGCAGAAGCGGGCCGCTGGCGAACGTAGCCTCGCCTATTTCATTCGACCACAGGGAAGCCATGTTCGGTTCCGTGAGCTCAAGATTGATGGCCAGACTACATTGCGGCGCCCGTCCGAGGACCGTTGGGTGCCGGTCGAGCTTCTCCTCATGGGAGAAGTGCGGGAGGCGGGCGGAGTAAGAACCAACATCCACGTTCATCTCCGCGACCAGACCGATCCTGTCATTGTCGCCGTCTCGCCCGACCAGCTGAAGGCTGAGGCCTATCCGCTCTTTCGCGAAAAGGTCATGCGGGTGCTGGGCGAGCGGAATCAGCGTACTCGAACGCTCCGCAAGCTTCGCCTCCTGGAATTCGTACCGTATCGACCTGAGTTCGATGAAGCCGCTTTTGCTCGCATGACGGCCGCTGGTGAAAAGGCGTGGGCCGATGTGCCCGACGCGGCGCAGTGGGTCCGGGAACACCGGGGGTAGCGCATGCGTGACGGCATCATTCTCGACACGAGTTTCCTGATTACGCTGGCCGATTCCCGCCGCGATCGGCACGGCGTCGCGAAGCAATTCTTCCAGCACTTTCTCACCAGCCGTCAGCCGATGTTTCTTTCGGCGATTGTCGTGGCCGAATTCTGCATCCGTCAGACGTTGGAGACGCTCCCGCTTCAACAGCTCATCCTCCTGCCGTTCACCCATGAGGACGCGATGGTGGCCGCTTCGTTCGACTTCAAGTCGATGGCCGCCGGTTCCGGAACCGATCGGCAGTCGCTGAAGGACGATCTGAAAATCATCGGTCACGCGCATGCACGGGGTCTCGGTTACGTGATCACCGATGATGCAGAAACGATGTTCGAGTACTGCGAAACCTTGAGAAAATCAGGGCGCACACACCTTCGAGGGATAAAACTTCAGGGCGGTTTTTCCCTCGAAGCTTTCACTCCTGACGGGCAGAAGGACTTCCCGATCGTGATGGAATCCCAGGCCGAGTATCAGGCTGAGTAGTCGTGCCGAAGGGCCAGAGCCGCCCGAGGCGGCCTTCCTTCGCCTTCTGCGCGCCTTCGTGTGAGCCCGGGACTGGCTGATCCGTGCCTTGGAGTTATCCACCGAGACACTGAGGCACCGAGGAGGACAATTCCCCGTTCGACGGATAAAGACCCTGTCGTTCTGAGCGCAGCTAAGTTACCGAGCGGAGTGAAAGGGTAGCGCATCCACGCGTGAGTCTCCCTCGGGGCCGTGGATTCTTCGCTGCGCTCAGAATGACAGGCACTTTTGGCCGCACATGACGAGGACGTCAGTGAGGTGCATAGGTCACGTTGCTCACCGGTTTGAAACTCCGGGCTTCCTGGCTTCAGGCTCACCCAGTCCGGGGATTTCTTCGTGACTTCGCGGCTTCATGGTAAAGTCCGGGTTGGCGTTTGGGTTCCAACGCTTGGAGTTAACCACCGAAGAGCGGAGGTCAGGGTCAGTCCGGATTCCGCCGCACTGAGAGACCGAGCTGTTTAACCACCGAGACACCGAGGCACCGAGGAGGACGACTCGGATTCTTCCCTGCGGTCAGCATGGCAGGCGTACGAATTAAGGGCGCGCACGAGGCACGCCCCTACATGGAAACTCCAGATTTCCTGGGTTCAGGCTCACTCCAATTCAGGGGAGTTCTTCGGGCCGCGTGTCGTTAAATCCGGAGTTCCTTCGACGTTTCCCGACTCTCAAATCTCAACCCTCAACTCTCATCTTTGAGATGGCCTCTCCGCGCGAATGCTGGGATGCAAAAGCCCACCCCAACCCCATGAACACCACGCCCATGACGCGCCGAAATTTTGTCGTCGGAGCCGTCAGCGCGGGAACCCTTCTCGCCGCTCGTTCCATGTCCGCCAAAGCCCCCCAGCCTGCCACCGATGCCGCGTTCGCCCTGCCTTCGGGGGCGTGCGACTGTCACGTCCACGTCTTCGGCGATCCCGCGAAATATCCGATGTTTCCCGGTCGGACGTACACGCCCGAGACGGCGACCACCCCGGAACTGCAGGCGATGCACCGGCGGCTGAAACTCGAGCGGGTCGTGATTGTGACGCCCAGTGTCTACGGCACCGACAACTCCGCCACGCGCGACGGCATCAAGGAGTACGGCGCCGGCGCCCGCGGCGTCGCGGTGATCAACGAACAGACACCCGAGCGCGAACTCGATGAGCTCGCCACGGCCGGCTTTCGCGGCATCCGGCTCAACCTTTCCACGGGCGGCACCAACGATCCGAAGGTCGCGCGCGGCCGGTTCGAGTCCGCGATGGCGCGGATGGCGAAGCGCGGCTGGCACATCCAGACCTTCACGAATCTCGCGATGATTGCGGCGTTGAAGGACCTCCTCGCGTCGTCCGCCGTCCCGATCGTGATCGATCACTTTGGCAGCGCCCGCGGTGAACTCGGCCTCGGGCAGCCGGGCTTCGCGGATCTCGTGGCGCTCGTGAAATCCGGCCGCGCGTATGTGAAGATTTCCGGCGCCTACCAGAGTTCCGATGGCGCGCCGGACTACGCCGACATGACCCCGCTGGCCCGCGCCCTGATCGCGGCCAATGAGGATCGGATCCTCTGGGGTTCCAACTGGCCGCATCCGGGCGGAGCCGGCGGCCGCAGCATCATGGAGATCACACCGTATCGGACAGTCGACGACGGGAAGATGCTGAATCTCCTCTCGAAATGGGTCCCGGACGCGGCGCTGCGGAAGAAGATCCTGGTCGAGAATCCGGCGCGGTTGTACGGGTTCTAAGCCGGACAAATTCGGATTTAACCACGAAGGCGCGAAGGCACGAAGAATATCCGGAACTCGGTGTCTCGGTGCCTCGGTGATTAAAATCCAGAGCTCGATAATTGAGCCTGAAGCCAGGAAACCCGGAACCGAGCCGCTCAGACTCCGGAACACGACGGAGGCCATTCGCATCACGCTCGATGCCACTCTCTGCCGCCCGCTAATGGATCGGTTCCTGATTTCCTGGCTTCAGGCTCCAACCAATCCGGAGCCCGGCCGTACTCGATCTTACTTCGCCATCGCGGGCTCGCTGACGACTCCCGCCGCGGCTTCGCGTTTCAGTTTCCGCGCGTGAGCCGTGAAGCGATCCATGTACACGTAAATCACCGGCGTGATGTAGAGGGTGAGCAACTGCGAGACGATCAACCCACCGACGACCGCGAGGCCGAGCGGCCGGCGGGATTCGGCGCCGGCGCCGAGACCGAGCGCGATCGGGATGGCGCTCGCGAGCGCCGCGAAGCTGGTCATCATGATCGGCCGGAAGCGCACGAGACAGGCCTCGACGATCGCTTTCTCGGGGTTGTGCTCGCCGCGGTCGCGGGCGGAAAGCGCGAAGTCGATCATCATGATCGCGTTCTTCTTCACGATGCCAATGAGCAGGATGATGCCGACGTAGCCCATCACGTTCAGCTCCTGCTTGAAGAGCCAGAGCGTGAACAGCGCGCCGAAGCTCGCCGCGGGCAGGCCCGACAGAATCGTCAGCGGGTGGATGAAGTCCTCGTAGAGAATTCCCAGCACCACGTAGATCACGAGGATCGCGAGCACGAGCAGCAGGCCGAGTCCCTGCATCGAGGAAGCAAACGCCTGCGCCGCACCCTGGAATCCGTAGCTGACGGTCGCGGGCAATTCACGTTGGGCGAGCTCGGTCACGAGCGCGGCGGCCTCGCCGAGCGAGAAGCCGAGTCGAAGATTGAAGGAGATCGTAACCGCGGGCACCTGGCCGAGATGGTTCACGGTCAGCGGGCCGACCTCACGCTTGAGTTCCGCCACGGTGTCGAGCGGGACGGGTTTGCCGCTGCGGCTGCGGAGGTAGAGCAGCGAGAGCGCCTCGGAGTTACGCTGGAACTCCGGCGCCATCTCCATGATCACGAAGTATTGGTTCGTCGGCGTGTAGAGGGTCGAGACCTGGCGCGAGCCATACGCACTGTAGAGGGCGTCCTCGATCTGCTGGGGCGTGATGCCGAGCGCGGCGGCGCGGTCACGCTTGATTTCCACGCGGAGCTGCGGGCTCGTGATCTGCAGATCGGAATTTACGTCCTGCAGACCGGGCAGGGCGCGCATCTTCACCTCCATGTTCTGAGCCGCGGCGTACAGCTCCTTCAGGTCGGTGCCGAAGAGCGTGAACTGGTACTGCGCCTTCGTGAGCGAGCCACCGATGCGCAGCGGCGGAAGAATCTGGGGGTACGTCTTGATGCCGGGGATGACCGCGAGCCGCTGGCGCATGTCCTGCACCACTTCCGCGGCCGCCGGACGCTGGTCCCGAGGCGTCAGGCGGATGAACATCCGGCCCTGATTGGCCGTCCCTGCGCTCATGGTACTGCCTCCGATCGACGTCATGAACGCTTCCACGGCCGGATGCGCCGCGACCACCTTGGCGACCGCCTGCTGGTGGTTGACCATCTCCGCGAACGAAACGTCCTGCGCACCCTCGGTCGCAATGTACATCTGGCCGGTGTCATCGGTCGGGATAAAACCCGTCGGGAGCTGCCGTGCGACGAGCACGGTCAGCACGGCCATCGCCGCCGCGACGCACACCGTCAGCGCCCGGTGCCGCATCGCCGCGGCGAGTGTGCGGCCGTAGAGACCCACCATGCCCTGGAACAACGCCTCGCTCGTACGATAGAACCAGTTGTGGTGCACCGGGCCGCCGTGATGCGGCTTGAGAAACCGGCTGCACAGCATCGGCGTCAGGGTGAGCGAGACGAGGCCCGAAATCAGGATCGAGGCGGTGATGGTGACGGCGAATTCGTGCAGCAGCCGGCCGAGCAATCCGCCCATGAACAGGACCGGGATGAACACCGCGACGAGCGACACCGTCATCGAGAGAATCGTGAATCCGATCTCGCCCGAGCCCTTGAAGGCCGCCTCGCGCACCGGCATGCCGGCCTCGATGTGGCGGACGATGTTCTCGAGCATGACGATCGCGTCATCGACGACGAACCCGACCGAGAGCGTCAGCGCGAGCAGCGACAGATTGTTCAACGAGTACCCGCAAAAATGCATCACGATGAACGTGCCGAGCAGCGCGAGCGGGATGGCCGCCCCGGGAATCAGCGTCGCGGTCAGCGTGCGGAGGAAGAGGAAAATCACCATGATCACGAGTGCCACGGCCAGCACCATGGTGAACTGCACGTCGTGCACCGACTCGCGCACCGCGACCGCGCGATCGTTCAGAATTTCAATCTGGACCGAGGCCGGGAGCTGCTGGCGAAACGCCGGCAGCAGCGCGCGCACCTTGCTCACCACCTCGACCGTATTCGTGCCGGGCTGACGCTGGACCGCAAGGCCGATGGTGCGCTGCCCGTTGGGAACCCCCTGCCCGTAATACCAGCTCGCCGACCGCACCTCCTGCACGCTGTCGAGCACCTGGGCGATGTCACCGAGGCGGACCGGGGCGCCGTTGCGGTAAGCGACGACGATCTTGCTGAACTCCGCGCTGTTCTTGAGCTGACCGCTCGCGACCACCGTCATCGCCTGGAAATTCCCGTCGAGGACGCCGGTCGGGAGATTGACGTTGTGGGTCGACAGCGCGGACCGGACCTCATCGAGGGTGATGCCGCGGCTGGCGAGAGCTCGCGGGTCGAGCTGGACCCGTAGCGCGTACTTCTGCGCTCCGATCACCATCACCTGCGCCACGCCATCGACCGTGGAGATGCGTTGGGCGAGATAGGTCTGGGCGTACTCGTCGACCACGGAGAGCGGCAGGGTCGCCGAGCTCAGCGCGAGGAACATGATCGGCGAGTCCGCCGGATTGGTCTTCCGCAGCGAAGGCGGCGAAGGCATGTCCGCGGGAAGACGCCGCTGGACCGAGGCAATGGCGGACTGGATGTCCTGCGCCGCCGCATCGATGCTACGTTCGAGCGTGAACTGCACCGTGATCGACGTGCCGCCGAGGTAGCTCGTCGACGTCATCGAATCGATGCCGGCGATGGTGGAGAACTGTTGCTCGAGCGGCGTCGCGACGGCGGACGCCATCGTCTCGGGCGTCGCGCCGGGCAGGCTTGCGGTCACCACGATCGTGGGCAAATCGACGTTCGGCAGATCGCTGACGGGCAGCTGCCGGTAGGCCATGGCCCCGAACACGAGCAGCGCCGCGGTCAGCAGCGTCGTCATCACCGGCCGGCGGATGCAGAGCGCGGGAAGATTCATGGGGTGGTGGCGGTCGCGGGACCTTTGAGGATCGTGGCGAGGGCCTTCGACTCGACCTTGGCGCCGGGCACGAGGCGCAGCTGGCCGTCGGTGATGACGGTTTCGCCGGCGCGGACGCCCTCGCTGACGAGGGTGGAATCACCGGCGGAGCGAAGGATTTTCACCGGCCGGATATCCACGGTGCGGTCGGGCTTCACGACGAAGATCTGGGCGCCGTTCTGCCCGGTTTGCACGGCGGCGGACGGCACGAGCAGGGCGGCGCGATCGATGCCGACCTTGGTCTGTACGTGGACGAACTGGCCGGGCCAGAGCGCGTGATCAGCGTTGGCGAAGGTGGCCTTGAGCGTGATGGTGCCGGAGGCAGGATCGACGGCGTTGTCGACGAATGTGAGCTGTCCGTCGGAACGGACGAGGCCGGAAGTACGGTCGGTGACAGTGATGGAAACCTCGCCCGCCTTGATCGCGGCGCGGATCGCGTTGAGGGCAACCTCGGGGACGGTGAACGCGGCGTTGATCGGGGCGAGCTGGTTGAGCGTGACGATCGACTGGCCGGCGTCGTTGGCCTTCACGAGAGCGCCTTCATGAAGACTGAGCTGCCCGGTGCGACCGGCGATCGGCGCGCGAATGGTGGTGTAGCCGAGCATGAGTTCCGCGTTGGCCACGGCCGCCTCCTTCGCCTGCACGAGGGCACGGGTCGTCTCGGCCTTGGTGCTCAACTGGGCGAACTGCTCCTTCGAAATTGCGTCCTGTTGATCGAGACTCTTGTAGCGCTCGAGATCGGCGACGGCCTTGGACGCCTCGGCGCGGACGTTGGCGAGATCCGCGCGGGCGATCCGCAGGCTGTTCTCGAACGGCCGGCGATCCAGCGAGACGAGCGGCGCGCCGGCCTCGACCTCGTCGCCCTCGCGAAAATGAATCTCGGCGATCATCCCGTCGACCTGCGACTTCACCGCCACCGTGCGCAGCGACTGCACCGAGCCGACCGATTCGACAATCCGCGGGACATCCCGGGTTTCGACCTCCGCCGTCTGCACGGGAATGACGGGCGCCGTCGCCGGCCCCGTCGTGCTGCCGGACTTGGAGCATCCCGCCGCCACGAGAAGTACCGTGAGGAAGGGAAATAACGACGGGCGAAGCGGAGGGAAATTCATGAAGGGGCCGGGCACAGGCAATCTGGGTCGCAAGAAAAGTATATCGGCGGACAAACTCTCGTCCGCTGTGGTGAATTGGAGACGACGTTTTGGGGTCGCCTCTCTCACGTGGATCCAAGCACAACCTCGTGAGCATCCCAAGCCTGACGAAACGGAAGCGAAAGTTGGCGACCTCGATTCGGTCCGCGCAAGCCTCGAGTTCCGGCGGGGCAAAAAGTGGCATTCTGCAACTTCGCGAGTTGTATCAGCCTAGGGGGGCTGCCAGCGTCGCGCCGCGCTTCTGCATGAAGTCTGTCCGCCTCGCGCTCCTCGTTTCACTTCCGGCCCTGTCACCAGCTGCCTGGGCCGCGACTGCGCCTGCCCCGGCGCCGAAAGCAGCCGCGCCCGCCGCAGCTCCAGTTACCAGCCCGGCCCAGAATCGGAACGATCCGAACGACATTGGCTCGCTGCGCGCGAAGGCGGAACGGGGCAATGTCATCGCCCAATACAATCTCGGCCTCGCCTACGCCCAAGGTCGGCAGACGATCGTCGATCTCCCTGAAGCGTTTGTCTGGCTGACGCTTTCGTCGCAAACCGGCAGCACGGGAAAGGCCTTGGAAACGCTGCTGTCGTCGATGACGCCGCAACAGCTCGCCGAGGGCCGGCGCCGGCTGGAGGCGATTCGCGCCAACAATCCCTTTCTCAAGACCGTCGTCTCGACGCCGCCGCCCGCCAGCCAGGGCAAGGCCCTGACGAACGCCGCTTCGGCCGCCTCGGCGCCCAGCGCGGTCCCGTCTTCCGACGAAGCGAAGAACCTCTACGAACAGCTCAGCGTCATCACCGAGGAAAAGCGCCAGCTCACCGGAGATCTCACGACCGCCCGGCAGGAGCTGGAAAAATTGAAGGCCGGTTCCACCACGACGGCTGCCGCCCCGGCGACGCCGGCGAGCGATGCCAGCCCCGAACTGGCCGCACTTCAGGTTCAGTTGCGGGAGGCCCAATCCGCGCTCGCCGATCGAGCCGACGCCGCCGAAAGAGCGAACGCCCGGGCGCGTCAACTCGAGGCCCAGGCGGCCGAGCGGGCGAAAGCACTCTCGGATGCCCAAGCCGATCTTGCCGCCGCGAAGGCCGAGGCCGCCGCGCGGGCGTCAGCGGCCAACGCCAGTGCGGGAGCCCAGGCTTCCCTCGAACGCGAACGCGCCGCCCACGCCGAGACCACCCGCGCGCTCGCCGAAGCCCGCGCGAAGCTCGCTCTCGCCGCCAACGAAGTCGCCAAGGCCACGACGCGCACCGAGGAACAGGCAAACGCCGCCAGCCGTCTTGCCGCCCAGACCGAGGAACTCGCCACGGTGCGCCGGGAAACCGAACAGCTCCGGAGCGATCTCACCGCCGCCCGCTCCAGTCTCGCCGCCGCCGAGGCGCGCCAGACGCAACTCACCGCCGCCGCAGCCGCCGCGAGTTCGAACGATCAAGGCGCCCGCGAACTCGCGACGGCGCGGACCCAGTTGCAGGCCACGGAACGCGAACGCGCCGCCGCGGTGGCAGCGCAGGCCACGGCCAGCGCCCGCCTCGCTGAACTTACCCGCGAGCTCGACACGCTCCGTCGCTCCACGAGCACGCTGCAGGAAAAGTCCGGCGCCGTCGAAACCGCGGCCCGGACCGAGAAGATGGCCAAGGCCGAGGCGCTCGCGGGCCGGGAACGCGCGGAAGCCTCCGCCAAGTCCGCCAACGAGCAACTCGCCAACATCCGCACGCGGCTCCAGGCCGCCGAAACGGAACGCGATCGGATCTCCGCGGAACGCAACCGCATCGCCGCCGATGCCGCCGCGGCGAACACCACCCGCGACACCACCGTTCGCCAGCTCACCGCGGAAAAGGACGCCCTCGCCACCCGGCTCACCAAGGTCGAAGCCGCCAGCAAGGCCGAGGTCACCGCCCGCGAACGCGCTGACGCGACCGCGAAGTCATCTTCCGACCAACTCGCAACGCTGCGCTCCCGTGTGCAGACGATCGAGGCCGAGCGCGACGGACTTAAAACCGAACGCGACCGCCTCGCCAACGAGCGCAACCGCGCCGCCTCCGAAGCCACCGCCGCGACCGGCGCGAAGGACGCCACTGTCCGCCAGCTCACTTCCGAGAAAGAGACACTCGCCGCCCGGCTCGCCACCGCGGAGGCGACCGCCAGGCAGGCGCGCGAAGCGCAGAGTCAGGTTGAAACCCTGAACCGCGATCTCTCCGCCGCCCGCAAGGAGTTGGAATCCGCGCGAGCCACCGCCGCCGAATTGACGACGGCCAGGAAGTCCCTGAGCGATCTCGCCGCGAGCCGGCAGCGCGAGTCCGAGGCCGCCGCCCGCACGCTCGCCGCCACGGAAACCAAACTCCGCGACGCCCTCGCCGCGGCGATCAAGGCTGAGGCGACCCGCAGTTCGCTGGCCTCGTCCCAGTCCGAAAGCGCGAGCGCCACAGCGAACCGCCTCGCCGCCCTCAGTACCGCGCAGGCCGAGTCGGTGGCGAAGGCCGACGCGCTGAATCGGGATTTCACCGCCGCGCGGGACGAACTCACCAAGACGCGCGCGCAAGCCACCGATTTGAACACGCGGCTCGCCCGCGCCGAGGCGTCCGCCAAGGAGCAGTCCGCGCGGGCCCAAACCGCGGCCGAATCCGCGGAACAGGCCCGCAGCCTTCAGGGCCGGGTAACGTCGCTCGAACGCGAGTTGCAGGCCGCTCGCGAAGATGCGGAAAAGAAGCTCCGCGCCGCCACCGAGACCTCAAATGCGTTGACCGCGAAGTCGACTGCGACCGTCGCGTCCCTGGCGCAGACGGAAGCGCGCGCGGCCGCCGCCGAGAAGTCCGCCGCCGCCGAATCCGCCCGCGCCACCGAGGCCCAGCGACAGGTCGCGACCCTGAATTCCCGTCTCACCACGGCCACCCAATCCGCCGAATCCGCGGGCGCGGAAAACAAGCGCCTGGCTGCCGCCCTCAAGACCGCCGAGGCGAACGCGACGAAGTTGTCCGCCGCGCAGGCCGAAGCCACCAATGCCCGGACACAGGCTGAAGCCGGCGCGCGCACCACCGGAGAACAAGTCGCTTCCCTCCGCCGGCAGGTCCAACAACTCGAAGCCGAGCGCGCCACGCTCGCGGCCGAAAAGGCCCGCCTCACAACCGAGGCCGGCAGTTCCGTCACAGCCAAGGACGCGACCATCCGCCAGTTGACCGCGGAGAAGGAAACGCTCGCCCGCGATCTTTCGCGCGCCGCGGTCTCGGCCGAGGCACTCGCAAAGGCGGAGACCCAGGCCCGCAAGTTCAACGAAGCGGAAGCTCGCGCCGCGTCGCTCGCCGCCGAGTTGGCAACAGCGAGACAGGAGGTCGAGACGGCACGGACCGCCGCCGCACGCGTCAGCCGCGACAAATCCGGTGCCGAAGAATCGCTCAAGAAACAGAACGGGGAAATCGAGACTCTCCGCCGCGAGGTTGCCTCGCTCACGACGAAGTCGTCCGCCCAGGCCGGCGAGGTCGCGACGCTGAACGAGCGTCTGGTGGCGACGAACCAGCAGTTGACGACCACGCGCCGTCAGATCGACGACGCCCGCAATCAGACGGACAAGCAGGGCAACGAACGAATCACCGCCCTTCAGGCCCAGTTGCGGGATCTGGATTCGCGGCTCGCGAGCGCGCAGCAGGCCGCAGCCAGCAGCACCCGCAAAAATACCGAACTTCAATCCGCCGCCGAAGCCGCCAAGGCCACGCTCGAGCAGACCGAATCCCGCGCCGTCAAAGCCGAGCGGGCCCTCGCCGCGCTGGAAGCCACGGCGCGCAGCACCTCGTCCGCCCAAGCCGAGACGGCCGCGCAGGTCGCGGCGCGCACCACCGAGCTGACCGAGGCCCGTTCCAAGTTGCAGGCGCTCGCCGCCGAGCGGGATGGACTCGCGGCCGAACGAATCAAACTGACCCGCGACCTGGCGGCGGCCACCGCCACCGCGGCCCAGGCGCGCCAGGCGGACTCCAGTGCCGCCGAGGCCAGGCAGAAGGCCGCCGCGCTGAACGAGTCAGTCGAGCGCCTGACCACAGAAAAGGACGCCCTGACCCGGCGTCTCACCGCCGCGGAGAACGCGAGCCGCTCGGCCGAGGGAGCGCAGGCGCAAGTCACCACCCTGTCGCGCGAAGTCGCCTCCTTGCGTGAGGCCGCGACGAAGTCCCAAGCCGCCGCCGCCGCGGCTGACGCCGAAAAGTCCCGCCTGCAAACTGCCCTCGCCGCCGCGAACGCCGAGCACCAGCAAAAGCAGTCTTCTGCCTCCGACCTTCAGGCGGAGACGGGCAAACTTCGCGCCGCCCTCGCCGCCGCCGAAACAGCGCGCACGGACGCGACGGCCCGCCTCGCGGCCACGGCCCGTGAAGCCACCGAACGCCAGCAGGCCGCCGGCGGCTTCGAAACCCGCCTCGCCACTCTCGAACGCGAGCTCGCAACCACGAGCGCCGCCCGCGACGACCTTCAGGCCAGGCTCCTCGTCGCCACGACCGCGTCCGCGAAACTCAGCGCCGATCTCTCCGCCGCAGCAGCCGCCCAATCCGACGCCGCCGCAAAGTACCGCACGCTCGCTGAACAAGCCGAACGCGCTGAACGCCTCGCGACCGAAAATGAGGCCCTCACCCGCCGCCTTGCTCAGGCCGATGCCGCTTCCCGCGCCGCGGTGCCGTCCTCCGAACTCGAAGCCAGTCGTCGCGCGCTGACCGACGCCCAGTCGCAGCTCGCCGCCCGCACGACGGAAGTTGCGAAACTCAAAGAGGAGACCGGCGTCGCCCGCGAACTCGAGGCACGAGTCCGCCAGCTCGAGTCCGAGAAAGCCACTGCCGCCACTGCGGCCCCCGCTCCGGCCGGCGACCGCGAGGAAGTCGCCCGCCTGACCGCTGCGCTCGCGGAAACCGAGAACAAGCTCTCAACCGCCCTTCGTTCCTACACGCTCATGACGGAGGAGCGTGACGAACTCGCGGACCGGGTGGCCAGCACCCCGAACCGTCCCACGACCGTCGCTCCCCCGACGCCGACCGAGGTGGTCCGCGCTCCCGTCGCCGTAACCGCTCCCTCCCGGCCGGCCGTGACGCCCGTCACGACCGCTCCGGCGGCGCCACCCACCGGCCCGGTGCCCCGCCTGCATACAATTGCCCTCGGCGAAACCCTCTCCGGAATCTCCCGCCAATACTACGGTACGACCAATCGCTGGGCCGAGATTCTCGCCGCCAACCGGGACTGGCTGCGCGACGAACGCAGTTTGATTGCCGGCCGCGTGCTCCGAATCCCTTGATCCGTAATCTCCGCATGCACGCAGCATTGCAGCTCCAATTTTTCACCACTTCATCGCAAATCATGCGGTCGAGACGTCTCCTACTCATTCTGGCCTGGCCCGTCCTCCTGGCCTTCAGCGGGTGCGGCTACGTCCATTTGGGCCGGGTGCCGGTGGCACCGGGCCAACCGGTGGTGACCGACGAAAAATTGACCAAGGAGAATTCCGACCTGCGGACGGAGAAGAAGATACTCCAACAGGAACTCGCGTTGACCCGTGCCCAGGGCGACGCCCTGCGGATGGCGATCGAGAACCGGGCCGCGGATGGCGACACTTCGAAGAAACTCGTCGAGCGGTTGAGCGAAACGAGCAAGGAACTGGCCACGCTGCGGGCGAGCTACGCGCAGCTCCAGACCGAGCGCAACCAGGCGGTCGCGAGCGCCACCGAAGCCAGCGCGCTCCGCAACCGTCTCGGCGCCACGGAAGAGAAGCTGGCCGACGCGCTCCGCACTTACACTGATCTGCAGGGCGAAGTGACCCGGTTGCGCGGCGACGTCGTCCGCACCCAGCAGGAAAACGTCGCGCTGACAGAGAAGGTCCGGACGGTCACGGTGCAGAGCGAGGAGGCGAAGGCCGCCCTCGCCCAGCTCAATACCGAACTGCTCACGCAGAAGGATGCCCGCCTCCGCGCCGAACAGGATGCCGCCACGCTCCGCACCGAGCTCGCGACCGTCGCACCGTCAGCCTCCGCCCTCGCCCAGCAGCGCACCGGCGCCGCCGTCGCCGCCAGTTCCCTGATCGCCGAACATGCCGCGGAGACCAATGCGTTGAAGCAGCAGCTCAGCACGCTCCGCGACACGGTGCAGAATCTCACGACCGAACGCACAAAGCTCCTCGAGCAGGTTGTCGCCGCGGAAAAGGCGGCCAGGACGCCTTCCCCCGAACTCGCCAACGTCGAGGCCAAGCTCGCCTCAGCCATCCGCGATGCGACCCAACTCCGCGAGGAGAACGAGCAGTTGAAGACCGCAACGACCCAGTTGAGCACGTCCCGCACGGAGCTCGAAACGCAACTGGCCCAGTTGCGCGCCGGTCCGGCAGGTCGTGAAGTCCAGTCGCTGCGCGATCAGCTCCACGAGGCTCAGATGCAGGCGTCGGCGCTGGCCGAGGAAAACACCCGCCTGAAGGCCCGTCTTCCCGGATCGGTCGCCGCCGGCGGCGCAGCTCCGGCTCCGAACAGCCAAATCACCATCACGCCAAACTCGCCGGCTCCCGTAACGATTACCTCGGTCACGAGCCCGCGGCAGGCCAGCGGCGTCAACGCCTCGCTCGTGATGGCCGTCCCGAGCGGCGCGCGTCCGGCCATCGTCCGCAACGATCCGGGCGGCACGCGCTACCACGTCGTGACCGGCGGCGATACGCTCGCCAAGATTTCGAACCAGTATTACGGCACGACCGCCCGCTGGGGCGACATCCTCGCGGCGAATCGCGACGTGCTCGGCGAGAACAACAACCTCGTCGTCGGCCGCACGCTGCGGATTCCGTAATCCGGAAGACCGGCGCGGGCTGGCCTACTTCAGGAGTTCAGGCGAGCCGCCCGCGGCTTTCATCGCTTCCGCGAGGGTCACGGACTGACCACCGCGGCGAACGCTCTCGTCGGACGCCGCCATGAACGCGAAGATTTCCAGCGTCTCCGCCGGTGAAACTGGAGCGACGCCCGAGCGCGCAAAATCGAGAATCTTTGCCACGAGGCGGGCATAGGCGCCGTCGGGCTTGCCCTGCGCCACGCCATTGGTCCCGAAGACCGTCAGACCGTACTCCGACTTGCCCCCGCGGACGCCGTGCACGGTCCCGATGCGGCCGTCCGACCAGACGCCCGTCACGACATCCATGCCATCGGTATGCGTCCGGGAGACGGAAACGCATCCGCGGCCCATCACCGTGAAGAGGGATTCCACCGCATGGATCCCATACCAGAACAGATCGGGATGATGCGGCTCGATCGTGGCGGGGCCGAAGGACAGCGCCCCGATCTGCCGACCCACATCCACGTGTTTCACCGCGGCCAGCCCATCGGAGAAACGGAGCGAGGAGGACGAGAAAACCGGCACGTTGTTTTCCCGCGCGAGCCGGAAGATTTCCACCGCGTCCCGCAGCGAGGCGGCGATCGGCTTGTCGATAAACACGGGCTTGCGGGCCGCGAACGCCCGCTTCGCCTGGTCGAGGTGAACGCGGCCGTCCACGCTCTCGATCAGGATGACATCGACCTGACGCGCCAGCTCCTCGATCGAGTCGTAAAGCTTCACGCCGTGCTTCTGCACAAGTTCCTGGGTAAAACCTTCGATGCGCGACGCGCTGGCCGGGAGGTCGGGACTGCCGCCCTTGAAAGCGGCCACGACCCGGGCGCCGGGAAGGTGGTCCTTGTCCGCCGGATTATTCAGCACCCCGGTGAACGCCACGACGTGCGACGTATCCAAGCCAACGATGCCGACGCGCAGGTCGGCGGCCCGGACCAGGCCGAAGGCGCCAAGGCCCAGAAAAACAGCGAGCAGGAGCCGCGGCCGGCGGCCACGAGCGAAGGCGGAATCAACGGATTGGGGTCGCATCATGGCCACAACGTAGAACTTCCGGGAAATCCATCGAGCCGATTCACGCCGGTGCACGCGGAGGATTGCCGGCGGCTCCCCACCCGGCCTAACTAAACCCATGCGTGCCGTCCGTGTCCTCGGTCTACTCAGCCTGCTCCCCCTGTTCGCCGGCTGCGGTTTTGTCCATTTCGGGCGGCTGCCCGAAGCCGGGCCGATCGCGGGCGATGCCGCCGCAGCGCAGGCCTACTCCTCGCTCAGCACCAATCACAAGATCCTGCAGCAGGAGCTGGCACTCGCGCGCAAGGAAGGCGAGACGCTGCGGGTCGCCCTGGAACGGGCCCAGGGTCAGGCCGGACCCGGCGACTCTGGCGGCCGGAGCGCGGATCTCACCAGTGAGCTGGCCGCACTTCGCGCCAACTATGCGAAATTGCAGGCTGACCGCAGTGCGGCGGCCGGAGCGAATCCGGATCGCTCCGGGCAACTGGCCCAGATCGAGGAAAAGCTGGCGGCCTCTCTCCGCAATTACACGCAACTGCAGGAGGAGAATTCCCGGCTTCGGCGGGAGCTGGACCGCACCCGTTCGGAAAACAGCGGCCTCGCCGACCAGTTGAAATCCGTGACCCAGCGGAACGAGCAGGCCCAGGGCTCCCTCGCGCAGCTCAACACCGAGTTACTGCTCCAGCGTGAAGCCCGTCAGAAGGCGGAGCAGTCGTCCGCCGCGATGCGCGCACAACTCGCCACGGTCATGGCCCAGGGCGGCCGCGCGACGGAAACACCGCCGGCGGCCACGGCTGGTCGTGGCACCATGAGCGGGCTCGACCTTGCGAAGGATCCGCGGGCCGGCGCCTCCCCCACCGCGGAGCTGCGCACGAACGCCGATCGCATTCGTTCCCCGGAAGAGTCGGCGGCCGCCAGTCCCACCGGCGGGCGGCGAGTGCACGTCGTGCGCGCGGGCGACACCCTCGACAAGCTGGCCCGGGAGTACTTCGGGGACAGCGACCGGTGGCGCGCGATTTACGACGCGAACCTCTCCCGACTGGGCCAGGGCCAGCCGCTCCAAGTCGGCATGGAGCTCGAGATTCCCGCGCGCTAGCGGCGCGCGGATGAGCCCGACACCCCGGCAAGGACCCGAGCCGATGGAGGGCCGGTGCCCCCAACGGCCAGATACCGCGACCAGGCACGACAGCACGGCGCGAACTTGGACGCCGACGAATCTGGCGGGTGAGGACACCGCCCTTCATGGTTCCCAATTCCTGGTACCGGCTCAAGCCGCCTTGCGCTGCGGCTTCGACCCAGCTTCAGCCTGGCACCGCGCGAGCCCGGCACGAAATTCCGCGTTCCGATCGAGCTGAGTCACCACCGCCACGGCCAGCAGCCGGCCCGCCTCGAGGTCGGTCGGAAAGTGGACTCCACCCAAAATGCGCCCCCAGCACGCGCGACGCGCTTGCTCGGCGAGCACCGCTTCCTTGGCGGGAAACAGCCGGGTGAGAATAGCGGCCATGAGATGGGCATTCAGCGCATGCCCGCTCGGGTACGTGTCGTTCTTGGGGGCGGCCACGCAAGGTTGCACGCGAGGGTCGACCACGTAGGGCCGGGCCCGGGGATATACTTTTTTGGCGGCCTCGCTGATGGATCGAATGTCGTCGCCCACATCCGCGAGCAACTGCACCAGCGCCGGAAAATTCCCGGCCGTGAAGCCGGTCCCGAGAATCGGGCCGAAAACGGTGAAGACCGTCTGCTTTTCGATTAGCTGCGCCCACGCCACCTGTTCATCGGTCCGCCACGCCTGCGCCTGCAGCACGGTCTCAAGGTCAGCCCGCGCCGCGAGCGAACCGGGTGCGGGCGGGGCCGGCAGGATCTGCGGCAGATCGAAGGCGGCGAGCGAGACGAAGTGGGCCGCGGCGCCCGGGGCGGGCGCCTGCATGACGTTGCCCTGAGCCCCCGCGCGGGGAGCGGAGAAGAGCAGGACGATACCAAGGATCCAAGGAAACCAGGCCGGGGGGAAGACCTTCATGGGGCCACTGTGCCGCGGGTCCCACCTCCGGCCAGCGCCATTTCCACCGCTCCAAACGCTTGCCTCGGCTCGCCGGGGGCGGCATCACGCCGGAATGTCCTCGCTCCCCGCCCAATTCGTCGGCGTGACGGTTGTCACCAAGGCCAACATCTACTTCGACGGCAACGTCATCAGCCACACCGTCCTCTTCAAGGACGACTCGAAAAAGACCCTCGGGCTGATCCGGCCGGGCTCTTATCATTTCGGTACCGGCGCCCCCGAGCGGATGGAGATCGTCGCCGGCGCCTGCACCGTCACGCTCGACGGCACCACGGCGGCGAAGACCTACGAGGCCGGCACTTACTTCGACGTCCCGGGCAAGAGCGGATTCACGATCGCGGTCGCGTCCGGACTTTGCGAATACATCTGCTCCTTCCTTCCGGCCTGAGGTCGGAAGGCGCAGGGAAGGCATGACTGACGCCGCCTCCAGCCCGGGCCTCCTCCGGCGCCTGCAGATCGCGATGTTCAATCGGCTGCCGGCCGAGAATCGCGCGGATTTCGCCCGCGAGGCGACCTTCGCGAACTACCCGCGGGCGGGCGTCTTCGCGCTCGCCCTCGGGGCCGTGAACCTGTTCCTCGGCGTCATCCCCGACCTGTTCGTCTGGCGGGCACAGGGAAAGTGGAACGACAATCCGGCGTTCATCGAATGGTTCGCCATCCATGCGGCGCTGGCCGCGTTTTCCTTCACCTTCCTGCCGCTGCTGCATCGGTGGCGCCCGAAATCGGTCTCCGAAACCACCCGGCGGCACGCCGTGCTGGTCCAGATTTTCTGCTGGGTGTCGCTCTTCGGCATGATGACGATCTCGCTGGTTCACCAGCAGATCACCGGCGCCATTACGGTCTACCTGCTCGGCATGGCCGCCTTCGCGACCGGCTTCTACACGACCGTGCGGGCCAGCCTCGCGCTGATGCTCACGAGCCTCGCGGTGTTCGTCATCGCGCTGCCGTTCTTCCAGTCTTCCACGGTGACGGCGTACAGCCACCTCGTGATCGCCGCGGACTTTGTGGCGTTCTTCTGGCCGCTCTCCCGGGTGATTTATTCCCTCAAGGCACGCGACTTCGCCCATCAGAAGATCATCGCGTGCCAGACCGCGCAGCTCGCCCGCACCAATGAGGAACTCGCGGCGAAGAACCTCGAACTCTCGCGGGCGAACCGGCTCAAGACGGAACTGCTGGGGCTCGCGGCGCACGATCTCCGCGATCCGCTGCAGACGATCGCGCTGAGCGCGCAGAGCTTCGACGGTGAGCTCAACCCAGGCACGCGGGAATTGGTGCGTGGCATCTCCGAGTCGGCCCGGCGGATGTCGGGCTTGATCGATAATCTGCTGATCGAAACCGAATCCGAGTCGGGCGGAATCGTGCTCAATCCGCAGCCCACGGATCTGCCCCGGCTGGTGGCCGAAACCGTCGACAGCTACCGGCAGATCGCCGGTACGAAGTCGATCACGCTGCATTTCTCCGCCGATGGTTCCGCCCTGCGCGCTCCTCCCGCCCAGGTTGACGAGGGCCGCTTTCGCCAAATCTCCGGCAATCTTATCAGCAACGCGGTCAAGTTCTCCCCGGCCGGTTCAAGCGTCTGGATTACCCTCGCCCACGACGCCGCGGGCTACCGGCTGGTCGTGAGGGACGAGGGCCCGGGCTTCGCGCCCGAGGATCGCGACCGGCTTTTTGCCAAGTATCAGCGCGGCAGCGCCCGGCCCACGGGCGGCGAGACGTCCACCGGGCTCGGACTCGCGATCGTCCGCCAGCTGGTCGCTCTGCACCACGGCCAGGTCTGGGCGGAAAGCCCCGGCCCGGCCCGTGGCGCGAGTTTCACGGTGGTGGTGCCCTGAAAACGGCGATCGCCGGGAAGGGACCGCGAGTTTAATTGTGATGCCGGTCCGCGGCCGGCACGTTCGCTTCCTCCCCGAGCCATTCTCTCCCATGCGCCTCCGCCTCCTGCTCGCCCCGTTCGCCGTCGCGACCGCCTTGACCGCCGCCGAGTCCGCCATTCGTGAATCCGTCGCCACCCGCGTGGCCGCGGAATACCCCTCCCTCGAGGCGATCTATCGCGACCTGCACACGCATCCCGAACTCTCGCTCATGGAAGAGCGCACGGCCGGCCTGGTGGCGCGGGAACTCCGGGCCGCCGGCTTCGAGGTGACCGAGAAATTTGGCGGCTTCGGCGTGGTCGGCGTGTTGCGCAACGGACCGGGGCCGACGCTGCTTCTCCGGACGGATCTCGACGCGCTTCCCGTCGCGGAGGAAACGGGACTCCCCTATGCGAGCACGCATCGCATGAAAGATCTCACCGGAGCCGAGGTGCCGACGATGCACGCCTGCGGTCACGACATCCACATGACCGTTTTTCTCGGCACCGCGCGCAACCTGGCGGCCATGAAGGAACACTGGTCCGGCACGGCCGTCATGATTGGCCAGCCCGCCGAGGAAAGAGGGGTGGGAGCGCGGCTCATGCTGGGCGAAGGACTCTACCGGCGCTTCCCGAAACCGGATTACGCGATCGCCCTTCACGACAGCGCGACCCTGCCGGCCGGCTCGGTCGGAACGATCGAGGGCTTCGCCATGGCAAACGTCGACTCGATGGACATCGTTGTCCGCGGGGTCGGTGGACACGGCGCCTATCCGCACACCACGAAGGATCCCATTGTCCTGGCCGCGCGGATCGTCACGGCACTGCAGACCATCGTCAGCCGCGAAACCCGGCCCGTCGATCCGGCCGTCGTCACGGTCGGCTCCATCCACGGCGGCACGAAGCACAACGTCATCCCGGACGAGGTGAAGCTGCAGCTCACGCTGCGCTCCTACTCCGACTCCGTTCGCGCGCACACCATCGAGGCGATTCGCCGGATCTGCCGGGGCGAGGCCATCGCCGCGGGAATTCCGGAGGACCGCATGCCATTGGTCACGATCTCAGAGTCCGAATACACCCCCGCCACCTACAACCAGCCGGAGTTAACGCGGCGGGTGCGACGAGTGCTGACCGACTGGCTGGGGGCCGAAAAAGTGCAGACGATCGACGCCGAGATGGGCGGCGAAGATTTCGGGCAATACGGGCGGACCGTGGAGAAAGTCCCCATCTGCCTGTTCCGGGTCGGCGCCGTCGATCCAACCCTCCATGCGGAGAGCCAGCGCACCGGGCAACCTCTCCCGTCGCTCCACTCGAGCCGGTTTGCCCCGACCCCGGAGACGACCATCAAGACGGGGATGACAAGCCTGACCGCGGTTGCTCTCGACCTGCTCGCCCGCACCCCCGCTTCCATCCGGCCCTAGCCGCGAGGAGCCGTCCGGCCCTCCGTAGAAATCCCCTAATATCTGCATGCAAATTGCCTACAAATCTGCGATGCCCTTGAGACTAATCCCACATGAGGCACATACCCCAAAGAGGCTTCACCCTGGTTGAGATCATGATCGTCGTCGTGATCATCGGGATGCTGGCGGCGCTCGCGATTCCGGGTTTTCAAAAGGTGCGGCTCGCGTCGCAGGACAAGGCGGTCGTCAACAACGCCCGCCAGCTCGCCGCCGCCGCCGATCAATACATGATGGAGAACGGCGTGATTTTCGTCGGCTACAGCCAGCTCGTGGGAGCCACCAATTACGTGAAGTCGATCAACCTCGTCGCCAGCGAGACGTATCCCGACAACTATACGCAGGGGGTTGCGATCACGATCTCCGGCGTCGCGGGATCGCGCACCATCACCTACGGGCTGTAGCCGCCCGCCGCACCCCGGCCCGGGGTGCGGGTTTGCAAAACAGATTGGCCCGGACGTAGTTTCGGCGTCATGCGGAATGCCTTCATTCTCGTCCTGCTCGGTGTTGCGCTCCTGACCGGCGCGCTGGTGACCCGTTCTGGAATTCTCGCCCGCAAGGACCCGGGCCGGCCGATCAACAAGGCGATGCGCGAGGCGCTCAACGCCAACACGCCGCAGTACAGCACGGACGATGCGATGCTCATCGCCCAGACCTACGGCAACGCGCGCAAACTGCCGTCGGGACTGCAGTACGTCGTCCGCTCCGTCGGCACCGGTGACGAGATGCCGACCCTCGGCAACGAGGTCACCTGCCATTACAACGGCCGGCTGCTCGACGGCACCGCCTTCGACAGCTCCTACCGCCGCGGCGCGCCGTTCACATTCCGCCTCGGCGTGGGCGCCGTGATTCGCGGCTGGGACGACGCCCTCATGACGATGAAGAAGGGCGAGAAGCGGACGCTGATCATCCCGTACTGGCTCGCCTACGGGGAAAAGGGCCGCCCCCCGACGATCCCGCCCAAGGCGACGCTGATCTTCGACATCGAGCTGCTCGACTGGCGCTGAATGTAGGGCCGGCGCTCGCCGCCGGGCCAAAGCCACGTGTCGTGCCGCTTCCTTGCGAACGCAGATCCGATTACCTGCCTCCGGCTGAGCGCTGCTGACGCCGCTACAGTCCGAGCAGGCTGCCGTTCCGCTTGATCCAGTGCTCGGCATCGCGCCAGCCCGGGCACACTTCCGCCACCCGCGCCCAGAAGCGATCCGAGTGATTCATTTCCCGCAGATGCATCAGCTCGTGGTAAACGATGTAATCGCGCACGAAATCCGGCGTCTGGACGAGCCGCCAGTTGAGTGAGATCGTGCCGTTCGCGGAACACGAACCCCACCGCGAACGCTGATTGCGCACGATTACGTGTTTGGCCTCGGAGCCGGTCACGGCGGCGAGCTCCCAGGTCCGCGCGGTCAATTCGACTTTTGCCCGTTGGAGAAAATGTGACTCGAGCGTGGGCCGCAGATCCCCCTCGAGCCGGTGCACGCGAAACACATCGGCCGCGAGGCACACCTGGGGCCGATCCGCGGCGGCCGGCGGAGGGCCGCCCGGCGTGCCTGGGCGGCCCAGCGCCGCCACCCGCACTTCGGTCATTTCTCCCCGCCAGAGCACATGCGTGCCGATGGTCCAAATTCCGGCCGCGCTCGGACGGCTGCGCTGGCGTTCGCGGGCGCGTTCGAGCCATTCCCCGTGGCGCTCCACAAAACGCAGGGCCTCGCGCTCCGATCCCCGCGCCGGAATCGTCGCGACCGCGGTGCCATCCCGTCGCAAGGTAAGACGGTAATTGCGCGCCCGGGCGCTCCGTTCGAAGACGATCGACTCGGCGGAACGATGGGGCTCCGCCGGAGGGTGCTGGTGCACGCCCGCCGTCGGGGAAAACATCCCAAACAGATCCTCCTGCCGTTCCGCGCTCATTCGGCACCCGTAACTTCGCGCAACGAACCCGCGTGAGTCAACTTTGCGGCCACGGGCGTCACTGCCCTACCGCCAGATCACCGACGAATTGATCGACGCGATCGTCGGCCGGCCGGTCGACGCCATCGCCATCTCGAGTTCCCGCCGCAGGATGTTGATCACATGCGCGACGCCCTCGGAACCGCCGACGGCAAGGCCATAAAGATACGGCCGCCCAATCAGGACCGCCGACGCCCCGAGCGCCACCGCCTTGAGGATGTCCGTGCCGCGCCGGACGCCGCCATCGACCAGCACGGGAATCCGTCCGGCGACCCGCTCCGCCACCGGCGCCAGCGCGTCAATCGTGGCCGGCACTGTATCCACATTCCGGCCACCATGGTTCGAGACAATGATGCCCTGCACGCCGGCGTCGACCGCGCGGGCGGCATCGTCGGGATTCATGATCCCCTTCAACAGCACCGGCAGAGACGTGAGCGACCGCAGCCACGCGACATCCTGCCACGTCACCGTCGGGTCCTGCACCGCGCTGTAAATCGTGCCGCCCGTGGCGCGCTGCGCGCCCGTCGCGGCCTTCAAGCCGCGCAGGTTGGCCCGCTCCATCCCGGCCGGCAGCGTGAACCGGCTCCGGGTCTCGCGGTAGCGCGGCCCGAGGACCGGCGAATCGATGGTGATGACGAGGGCCTGGCAGCCCGCCGCCTCCGCCCGCTGCACGAGTGACCGCGTGACCTCGCGATCCGGCTGCACATAGAGCTGGAACCAGAGCGGCTGCGTGGCCACGCGCGCCGTATCCTCGATGCTGACCGTGGACGTGGTGCTGAGCACCATCGTCGTTCCCGCGAGGCCCGCGCCCTTCACGGTCGCCAGCTCGCCGTCCGGATGCAGGAGCTTCTGGTAGGCCGCCGGCGCGAGGAGGAGTGGCAACGGCATTTCGCGGCCGAAGAGCGTCACGCGGGTGTCGATCTTTGAGACGTCGACGAGGAAATCCGGACGCAGCCGGATCGCCCGATAACGTTCCTCGTTCCAGCCCAGCGTGACCTCGTCCGCCGCGCCGCCACTCACGTATTCCCAAGCCATCGTCGACATGCGCGACGGTGCCAGCCGCACGTAATCGGACACATCGACCGGCGGAACGGGCGAGGCGGCCGCAGCAGGAGAAACCGGGGACGACGGGGGCGTGGGGTTCATGCGATCGGAAAAATGCCGAGCGCAGCTAAACGTAGCGCCCGCGCGCGGCGCAAGCGCGCGGACGACAAGTGCCGGGCCTGCTACGATCGGTGAGCATTCAGTCGGACACGATACCGGCCTGGCCGGTGAGGGCACCGTCCCTCCATTGATTGCTCTTTCGGAGAAGAAACGCAGGTCCTGCGAAAATTTCTCCGACCATGGAGGGCGGGTGCCCACACCCGCCGGTTTCGTTCCACCGCATCGTTCCGGCTCGAAGACGGTTATCCTCACCCGCCAGATTCATCTTATCCCACCTCCGCCGCTGATCGCGCCGCCCGCCCGGTCCGCCGGAGTTTCCACGCATGCCAGGAACTCGACATTTCACCGACATGCCGCGGCAAGAGGAGCGCAATGGTCACCTCGTCGATCCCCGCACAAATCTGCACGACAATCGCGACGTGAAACGGCACTTCGGAGTAGTCCGCGAGCAGCGGAATCATGGAAAGCGCGCACGCCGCGCCGCCCGCCTTGGCCAGCCAGGTGTGGTAACACGGGGCACGGCCGAGCCGGACAAAGCCATACGCGACGACGCCGAAAAAAGCCGCCAGGCCCGCGACAATCCACGGGAGTTCCCGCTCGAACGTGCCAGGCCAGAGCAGCGCAATCCCCACGATGCCCGTGAACATGGTGACGTAGTCCGCCAGGCTATCGAGCTTCCGCCCGAGATCGGAAAACGCGCTGAACTTCCGCGCGAGGTAGCCGTCGAAAACATCCGTGCTCAGCGCGAACCCCAGCAGCACCACGAAGGCGCGACGTGAATCCGCCAGCGCCGCCCCCAGCACCAGGGGCATCAGCGCGAGCCGCGTCCCACTCAGGACATTCGGCCAGTGCTTCGGATTGAGCATGCGCCCATCCGTTCCCCACCGCCGACTGGAGTCAATCGGAGACCACGCCGACCTGCGCCGGACTCAAAGCCGGACCGTCTCCCACACCAACGGCCGTCCGCGGGTGACGGTCAGCCATGCAAAACTCGCCGGGGCGCCGCGATTCGGGCGCGTGATGCAGCCGGGGTTCAGCCAGCGCACCCCGCCCGCGTCCGTTTCGTCACGCGGGACATGTGTGTGACCATGCAAAATCACCTGGGCGGCCGCCGGAGCCCGATGCGGCGGAATGTGGATGAGGTGAAACCGGATGCCCTCCCGCTCGAGGTTCAGCACAAGTGGCCAGGGATGGGCGTCGCAGTTACCCGCCACGAGGAACAGCGGCGGTCCCAGCTGCTCGAATTCCACCAGCGTGGTCGGCGCGCAGACATCGCCGAGATGCCAGATTTCGTCCGCTTCCCGCAGTCGCTCCGGCAGCCAGGCCGGATAGCGGTCGTGAGTGTCGGAAATGACGGCGATGCGCATCCCGCGCCACCCTGACGCGCGGCGAAGCCGAGACGATCTGAAAATCCGCGGCCCGGCGGGTGGAAACCGCTCAAACGGTCCCAAACACCGGCCGCCTTTCGTGCCCCAACAACCCTTGACACCCCCTGGGGCCTCGGGCACCTCTGACCCTCTTTTTCCTGACACTTTATGAAGCCTACATTCCGCCCGCACCGCAAGAAGCGCGCCCGCAAGATTGGTTACCGTGCCCGGATGGCCACGACCGGTGGCCGCAAGGTCATAAAGGCCCGTCGCTTGAAGGGTCGTAAGCGTCTGACGGTCGTTTGATTACCCGTCCGGCGTCGCGGACGCTCCGACGGTCCGCCGCCTGAGATCCCCGGCCCATGCGCTTCCGCTCCGAGCAGCACCTGCGCCGCCAGCGTGATATTCGGGCGGTACGCGAACTCGGGCGCCGGCTGGAGTGCCGGGCGTTTACCCTCTGGTGGAAACACCGTGGCAACGCCCCCACGGAGTTGGAGCCTGAGCCTTCGAAGCCGGAGCCGAACTCCTTGCCGCGCGTGTGCGTGATCGCCTCAACCGCCTCGGTAGGTGGAGCCATTCGCCGTAATCGCGCCAAGCGCCGGCTCCGGGAAGTGTTTCGCCACCGCCAGTCGGATGTCCCCGCGGGATGTGACTTGTTGCTGATCGCGCGCACCGGAGCGATCGACTGGCCCCTCGCGACCTTGGAGCAGAAGTTTACCGAAGCCTGTCGCCAGATTCCGCCCGCCGCCGCCTCCCAGCCCACCGCATGATCGCATCGCTCGATCTCCGTCCGTCCTCCGCCCGCCCGGTCCCTCCGGTCGGCTCGGTGCGTCGTGGCGGCGTCGCACGAGTGCCCGCGCGTTTGCTGCTCGGCCTGATTCGACTTTATCAGCGGACACTCTCGCCGATCCTGCCCGTGCTGACGCTCGGCACCTGCGGCTGCCGCTTCTCGCCCACGTGTTCGCACTACGCGGCCGAGGCGATTCAAACTCACGGTGCCTTCACCGGCGCCTCCCTGGCCGTCCGCCGGTTGTTGAAGTGCACGCCGCTTCATCCCGGCGGCCTCGACCCGGTGCCCGCGCGAGTCTGCTCGCGCGTGACTCTCTAACCTCTCGCGCCGGCTCCAGCCGACGCACTTCCCCGACTCTTCATGGACAAACGGAATTTCACCATCGGCGTCCTGCTGCTCATCGCAGCTCTGGCGGTCCTGATCATGGCCCCGCGCTCCGCGCCGCCCACGCCGCCGGCCAACGCCCAACCCGCCGCCACGCCCGCGTCGGCCACCGCTGGGACCGCTGCGCCCGTCCCCGGACAGCCCGCCACGCCGGGAGCTCCCGCCGCCGCCGTCGCCCCAGCGAGCGAACTCGCCGCCGTGACCGCGGATACCGCCAACGTCCGCGTCACGCTGCTCGCCAACGACTACATCGAGGTTCGCCTCACCAATTTCGGCGGCGCCGTCCGCGATGTCGCCTTCAAGAAGCACTCCGCCGTCCTCGGCCGGCCCGAACCGTATGTCTTCAATCTCCTCCACGACGAGCCGATGCTCGCGCTCACGGAGTACCCCGGCCTCGGCCGCGACAAGGCCTACGAACTCGTCAGCTCGTCGCCCACGGAAGCAGTTTATCGCACGGTGCTCGACGGACGGATCGAGGTCACGCGTTACTACCGGCTCACGAAAGAAGGCGAGCCCGGGGCCGACCCGTACCGCATTCGCCACGAGACGACTTTCCGCAACCTGACGGCCGCGACGCTCCCGCTCGGGCGCGCCGGTCTCAGCGTGGGCACCTCAGCCCTGCTGAATTCGCACGACCAGCCGCACTACCTCAACATCGCGACCTTCGACGGCGAGGACTCGCATTACATCGAGCGCGGCGAACTCGAGGGCGGCGGCATCGGCTCGCTCGTCGGTGCCGGCCGTGCGCCCAAGGTCGTGCTGGAACGTCCCGGGACCGTCGTCTGGGCCGGGGCCAAGAATCAGTTCTTCACCAGCATCTACACGCCGGACAAGCCCGGCAGCGGCGTGACCGTGCGTCGCGTCGCGCTCCCCGCCTTTGCCGATTCGCAGATCGCCAACGTCGGCCTCAGCGGCACCGCCCGTTTCGATCTGCCCGCGCTCGCCGCGAACGGAACCTCCTCGCTGAGCGGCCTGCTGTATGTCGGACCGCAGGAATACCGGCGCCTCTCGCACTTCGCGCAGAAGGAAGACCGCGTCCTCCCTTACACGCAGATGTTCTTCAACCGGATCTTCCTCGCCGGTTACGTCGCGCCGCTGCTGAACACGCTGCTGAACACGGCCCATCGCTGGGTCGGCAACTGGGGCGTGGCGATCATCGTGATGACGCTGATCCTGAAACTCGTCAGCCTGCCCTTCACGCTGGCCGCGTCCCGCTCCGCCAAGCGCATGGCGAAATTGCAGCCCGCGATGCAGACCATCCGCGAGAAGTACAAGGACAACCCCCAGAAGCAGCAGGCGGCGACGATGGAGCTCTTCAAGGAGCACAAGGTGAACCCGGTTGGCGGCTGCATCCCGATCCTGATCACGTTCCCGCTCTTTATCGGCTTCTTCGCGATGCTCCAGTGCACGACGGAACTGCGGTTCCAGTCCTTCCTCTGGGCCAAGGATCTCGCCGCGCCGGACACCATCGCCCACGTCCTCGGTTTCCCGATCAACATCATGCCGCTGCTGATGGGCGCCACGATGTACTATCAGATGAAGCTCACGCCCACGCCTTCGGTGGATAACATGCAGATGAAGATGATGCGCTTCATGCCCGTCATTTTCACGGTGTTCTGCTACAGCTTCTCCTGCGCCCTTTCGCTCTACTCCACGATCAACGGTCTCTTCACCATCGCGCAGCAGATGGTCATCAACCGCAGCAAGGACGATGAGCCGGTCGTGTCCGTCACCACCACCGGCGGCAAGACGGTGAAGAACGTCACGCCGAAGAAAAACCAGAATTCCTGAGGCCGGAAGGACGGCAGCCGGCGAAGTTCGAGCCGGCTCCCCTTCCGAGCAGCGTCCTGTCCGGCTCTCTGACCCTCCGACCTCCGAACCTCCGACGTTCCGACTCAATGGCCGGCCATAACAAGTGGTCTAAGGTGAAGCGGCTCAAAGCCGTCACCGACTCCCGCAAGGGCAAGGTTTTCTCCCGGTTGTCCCGCGACCTCACGCTCGCCGCCAAATCCGGCGGCGGCGATCCCGAGGGCAACGCCCGGCTGCGGACGCTGATGCTGAAGGCCCGCGACGCCAACATGCCCGCGGACAATGTGGACCGCGCGATCAAGAAGGGCACCGGCGAACTGCCGGGCGTCGTGTTCGAAGAAGTCACTTACGAGGGCTACGGCCCCGGCGGCGTCGCCTTCATCGTGCAGGCGACAACCGACAACAAGCTGCGCACCGCGAAAGACGTGCGCTCGGCCTTCGCCCGACAGGGCGGCAACCTCGCCAGCACCGGGTCGGTGTCCTTCCAGTTCCAGCACGCCGGCCAGTTCCTGATCGCCCGAGATCGCTCCACCGAGGACGCGTTGATGGAGCTCGCGCTCGAAGTCGGAGCGGACGACGTGCTCACCAGCGAACAGGGCTTCGAACTCCGCTGCCACGTCCACCTCTTCGACAAGGTCGCGCATGCCCTCGAAGAACGGCGAATCAAGTGCGCGAGCTCCGAGATCGCCTACATCCCGACCAGCACAGTCGCCGTCACGGACCCGGCCCTCGCGAAAGGTGTGGCGGCCCTCCAGGACGCTCTCGAGGACATCGACGACGTTCAGGCGGTGTTCTCGAACGAGGAACTGGGTGCGGGGTTGGCAGAGCCGGCGTAAGCGGCGCCGGCCGTGGCACGGGTCTCCTGACCCGTGAAAACCGTACCAAGTGCACAACTCCACCACGGGTCGGGAGACCCGTGCCACTCTCAATCCTCCCGCTCCCTCCTCCCAAGTACGCATTTCCCCGCCCCCCGGCCCAGCGTCATAACCCGGGGGGCAACTTGCGTCCCGAGGGGAGTCCGGTTTGATCGACCGTCCCCTCCCAAATGACCGACGACGTCGAAGTTCTCCCGAGTGCGGAGTCCGCGCGCCGCCACCTTGCCCCCGGTGACGTCGGGATCGTCGCACCCAAAGACTTCGTCTGTCCGCATCCGTTCACGTTCAAAAGCGGCCAGGTCATTCCGGGCTTCACGCTGCGCTACGAGACCTACGGCCAGCTCAACGCGACCCGCGACAACGCGATCGTGATCTGCCACGCGCTCAGCGGCGACCATCACTGCGCCGGCTGGCATTCACCCGACGACAAGAAGCCGGGCTGGTGGAATAATCTCATCGGCCCCGGCAAGGCCGTCGACACGCGCCGCTACTTCGTCGTCTGCGCCAACGTGCTCGGCGGCTGCCAGGGTTCGACCGGCCCGTCCTCGATCAACCCCGAGACCGGCCAGCCGTACGGCATCCGTTTTCCGTTCGTCACGATCCGCGACATGGCCCGCGCGCAGAAGCTGGTGCTCGATCACCTCGGCATCGCCAAGGTCCACGCGATCATCGGCGGCTCAATGGGCGGCATGATCGCGATGCTCTCCGCGATCGAGTTTCCCGGCTTCATCCGCCGCGTGCTCGCGATGGCGACGACCGGCCGCGAAAGCGCGCAGGCGATCGCGTTCAACGAGGTTGGCCGCCAGGCGATCATGCAGGACCCGGCGTGGAACCACGGCGATTATCCGAAGGAAGGCGGCCCGCGCGTCGGCCTCGCGATTGCGCGCATGATGGCGCACATCAC
>CANJCM010000016.1 GCA_947472765.1 Opitutia bacterium | reverse complement strand
TCGCAGATCATGCGGGGCGACACGGCTGCGCTCACGGCGCTCGATCCGGCGCAACCGACGGTCGTGTACTGCGCCGCGGGAGTGCGGAGTTTGACCGTGGCGCGTGCGCTGCGGGAGCAGATGGGATTTCGAACCGCGCTCAGCCTGCGGGGCGGCATGCAGGCGTGGCAGCGTCCGGTGTGAGTGGCGAAAGTTTTGGCGACATCGAAACTCGCATGCGCCAGACACCTCCCGTCGCTTCGCGCCACCCATATCAGGGACGATTTAGCGAAGCGCCCGACTTGATCCCCGCTCGAGCCAGAGTGAGGCAGTGGAACGAAATCGGCGGGTGGGGGCACCCGCCCTCCATGGTAGGCGGATCGTTCAGACTTCAGTTCGCTCTCCTCTCCAAGAGCAATCCATGGAGGGACGGTGCCCCCACCGTCCAGGGCTGCTTCTCGTCGGCAGGCCTCTGTCCTCCATTCGAGAAACGGCCTGCCGGCGAGCGGCAGCCCTACATCTATGACTGACCGGCGGTGCGCCGCCATGCTGACATGAAACCCATTCCCTGCGTCCTCACTATTGCCGGTTCTGACAGCGGGGCCGGCGCGGGCATCCAGGCGGATGCCCGTGCCATCGGCGCATTGGGCGGCTATGCGTGCACGGCCATCACGGCGGTCACGGCGCAGAATTCCCGCGGCGTGCGGGCGTGGCGGCCGGTCACGCCGGACTTGATCGCCGCGCAGATTGAAGCCGTCCTCGCGGATTTTCCGATCGGCGCCGTGAAGACCGGCCTGCTCCCCGGGGCCACGGCGGTGCGCGCGGTGGCGAAGTCCCTGGCGCGAAAGCCGAAGATCCCGTTGGTGGTCGATCCGGTGATCGGCTCGACGAGTGGCACGCGTTTCCTGCCGGACTCCGGCTTGAAGGCGTTGCGCGAGGAGTTGTTGCCCCGCGCCACGATCCTCACGCCGAACTGGCCGGAGGCCGAGCTGCTGTCCGGGATGTCGATTCGCAGTCTTCCCGATGCCGAGACCGTGGCGCGGGTGCTCGCGATGGAATTCGGCTGCGCCGTCCTGCTGAAGGGCGGGCATGCGCCGGGTGGGGAGTGCCATGACTGCCTCGTTCTCACCACGGGACGGGTGCGCTGGCTCATGAGCCCGAGGCTGGCCACGCGTCACACCCACGGCACCGGCTGCGTGCTCTCGGCGGCGATCGCGGCCGGACTCGCGCGCGGCTTGAAGTTGGAGCCCGCCGTCGTCGCCGCCCACGCATTTCTCCAGCAATCGCTGCGGGCGGGACAATCGCTACCCTGGCGGGGACGCGGGCCGGCGTTCGCACAGGTTTGGAGCTGAGCGGCGGTCGCTCTCGCGAGGCACCGGCTGAGGTAGGGGTGACCCTCCTGCAGGTCTTGATTCCCCCGAATTTTTGGGGTGCGGGCGCCCTTGACTGCGAAGCCGCGATAAAACGTCGTCGGGGCATGACTAATGAACGGCTCCGCGTGTTCACGGGCACGGTGATTCTTCCGGATCGACTGATCCCGAACGGGGCGGTCCTAGTCCGCCACGGGATTATCCAAGCGGTGGGCCCGCGGGACGAAGTGATCCTTCCTCCCGGCACGGAGGAGTTCTCGGCGGGCGATGGTTATATCGGACCCGGCTACGTCGACATCCATGTCCATGGTGGCGGCGGCTCGGATTTCATGGACGGCACCCCGTATGCGGTGACCACCGCCACGCGGACGCATGCGCGGCACGGCACGACCTCGATCTTCCCGACGACGACCACGGGTTCCCGGGCGCAGATTAGCGCGATGATGCAGGCCTGCCTCGATGCGAAGGCGGACTGGCGGCATGGCGACGGCGCGTGGATCGAGGGTGTGCACTTTTACGGTCCGTACTTCGCCGAGGAGAAAGTGGGGTGCCATTTGAAGTCCGGCCGGCGCGATCCGGATCCGGAGGAATACCGGGCGCACTTCGATGTCGGGTTGATCAAGATCGCCACCTGCGCCGCGGAGCTGCCGGGGGCGACCGAGTTCTACCGTGAGGCGGTGGCCCGGGGCTGCTTCGTGACGTGCGGACACTCGGATGCGAGCTGGGCCGAGATGGAACGGGCGTATCGCGCCGGCATGCGGCATGTGGATCACTTCTGGTGCGCGATGAGTTCGGTGCCGAGCATTCGCGCCCGTTTCGGCACGCCGAGCCAGGGCAGCATGGAACAGTTTGTCCTGATGCGGCCGGATATGAGCACCGAGGTGATTGCGGACGGCTGTCACCTTGCTCCGGAGCTGCTCGAGTTTGCCTATGTGATGAAGGGTCCGAAGCACCTCTGCCTGGTGACGGATGCCAATCGCGCCGTGGACATGCAGCCGGGGCGCTATCGGTTCGGCCCGGAAGCGGATGGTGAATGGTTCACGAGCGACGGTCGCGTTGGTTCGGTCGAGGGTGGGGCACTCGCCAGTTCCGTCGTCGGGCTCGACTCGATGGTGCAGAACATGGTGCGGATGACCTCCGCGGGCATCGCGCATTCCGTGCGCATGGCCAGCCTGACGCCCGCGGAACGCACCGGGATCGAGGAGACCGTCGGCAGCCTCGCCGTGGGCAAACTGGCAAACATCCTCATGCTTGACCGCAACCTGAACGTGCAACGCGTCTTTCTCCGGAGCGTCGAGTTCAGCAACTGAGCCGCACCCCCGCCCGGCGGGCACCGGACCGGAGCGGGTGCACTTGTTTCTTGAACGCAGGGTGCCCGGGCGCTCGACAGCCGGAATCGTGGGACGCATAGAATGAGAACCCTTAGGTGATGCTTACCCCTCTTCGTGTCGTTTCACGTTCCGCGGTTGGCCTGGCGATGGCAGTGTTGGCCGTGATGCCAGCCCGGGCCGCGTCTCCGTTGCCCAAGGCCCCGACCCTGGGGGCACCGCCGTTATTCCAGAAGTACTGCCTCGAATGTCACGGAAAGGAGGATCCGGAGGCGGGGATCAGCCTGGAGAAGATGATCGGGCAGCCGTCGATCGGGGTCCAATCGGACCACTGGGAAAAGGTCGCCGAGATGCTCGAGACGGCCCAGATGCCGCCCTCCGATGCGAAGGAGATTCCGGCCGATGCCGAACGCCTCGCCGCCGCGCAATGGGTGCGATCGACTCTCGGTGCCTACGAACGGCAGCACGCCGGCGAGCCCGGGCGCGTGACGGTGCGGCGGCTGACGAGCGGCGAGTATGCGTACGCGATCGAGGATCTCACCGGCATTCCGCTGAAGGTGGGAATCGATGCGTCGAGCGATTCGGTGGGCGGCGAAGGCTTCACGAACTTCGGCGATGTCCAGTTCATGCAGGATGCCAGCATCGAGCGGTATCTCGAAGTGGCGAAGGAGATCGCGGATCACGCCGTGATCGGGTCGGGGCCGCTGGATTTTTTCACGGACCCGGGCCGCACCGGACTGGAGTTGTCGGCGCTCTACCGAATCAACCAGCTTTACGATGCGAAGGGCTTCCGCGTGGCCTCGGGCGAGGGTGGGCGGCCGTTCGGCCTCGAGCGTTATGGCCAGGCGCTCTACGTGGCGTGGTATTTCAAGCACCGGGTGGCGCTCGGCGATCCGAAGGCGACGCTGCGGGATCTCGCGGCGAAGAACGGAATCACGGGCCGCTTTGCCGACCACATCTGGGCGGTGATGAACAAGCCCAACGCCGGGTATCCGACGAACGAGATGATCGAGCGTTGGAAGAAATTCCCCGCTCCGACCGCGGACGCCAAGACCTCGCAGGAACAGGCCCGCGCCGCGTCGGTGGAGCTCTACAAATATCTTTCCACCTGGCCGAGCTGGTTCTTTGCCCGCGGCGATCTGGCAGCGGGCGGGGCGGGCGATGAGACGCCGATTCAGTTCGACGACTCGACGCTCAAGGCCGTGAGCACGCACCATTACACCTATGCGCTGTCGCCGCGGCGTATCCGGGGAGCGGTCGCGGCGGCGGAGCCGGAGCCAAAGGAGCCCGCGGGCCCGACGAAGGTTTTTCTCACCTTCGCGAGCGTTAATCCCCTGCCGGGCGTGAAGCCGCTGGTGATCTGGCGGCAACCGCGGGTCATCACCCGCGCCGCGCCTCCGGCCGGCCGGGGTGGCGCTGCGGGTCAGGCGCCGCGCGGCCGCGGCCCGGGTGGACCGATCCTCTCGACGGAACCGTTGCGGGCGATCCTGCCGGCGGACGTCGCCGCGTCGCTCGCGTTTGGCGCAAGTCCCGACGGCTCGGTCGTCGGCCCGGATGATTTCGCCGCGACGGGCACGGTGGGTTTTGAAATCCCGGCCCCGACGTCGCCGGGCGTGACGACGGAGCTGCAGGTCGACGTCGAGCTCGGCCAGGATCGAAATGCGGTCGTGCGAGTCATGGTGGCCGATCGGGCCGTCGGCACGCCGCCGGGCCCGTCGACGCGCGTCCTGATCGGTGATCCGGCGAGTGAAGGGTATCGCACCTTTCGCGCGGGCATCGCCGAGTACGCGGCGCTGCTGCCGCCGAACTCCCACGGCGAGGCGAATCCGGCGGATCGCGATCCCGTGCCGCTCCCCTTCGACAACACCTATAACGGCAGCGAGCACGACCAGTTTATCCTGCGCGTGAAGTACCAGCGGACGGATCAGTTCTTCACCGAGAACATGGTCGATGGCATCGACCGGACGCGGATCAACCATGCGTGGAACGATCTCTTCGGCTCGTGGTTCTATCACGACGCGTATCTCGGAATGCTGACCGAGCATTACGGGCTGAAATTGAAGAGCCCGCGCGTCCAGGATCTCACCCCGGCGGATTTGGCGGCGTTGACCGAGGAGCAGCGAAAGTACATCGCGCCGCTCCGCACGCATTACGACGAAGTCGTGCAGGCCATGAAGGCGGCCGAGCCGGGTCACCTGGATGACGCGGTCGCGTTCGCGAGCCGGGCGTGGCGCCGCCCGCTGACGGCGGCGGAGAAGTCGCGGCTAAAGACTTATTACATCCGGGCCCGGAAGGAACAGGGCCTGGAGCACGACGCCGCGGTGCGCGCGCTACTGGCGCGCATCCTCGTGGCGCCGGAGTTTCTTTACCGCGTCGAGACGGTCGCGGATCGATCGGAGCGGGCGTTGAACGACTGGGAGCTCGCGAGCCGGCTGAGTTTCTTCCTCTGGTCATCGATTCCGGATGAGGAACTGCGACGGGCGGCCGCGGCGGGCGAGTTGTCGAAGCCCGCGCAGCTGGCGCGGCAGGTGAAACGCATGGCGGCGGATCCGAAGGCGCGGCGGCTGGCGACGGAGTTCTTCGGGCAATGGCTCGGGTTTTATCACTTCGATGAGTTTCGCGGCGTGGATACCGCGCGCTTCCCGGAGTTCACCGAGGAGGTGAGGACCGCGATGTACGACGAGGCGGTGTCGACTTTCGAGTACCTCATCCGGCAGGAACGCCCGTTGAAGGAAATGCTCTACGCGGACTACGCCTTCCTGAACCAGCCGCTGGCGAAGTTCTATGGTGTGACCAAGGAAGTGGGTTCAACCGAAGGCGTGGTGAAGGTGGACGGTGCGAACGCGTTTAATCGTGGGGGCGTGTTGCGGCTCGGATCCGTGCTGACCACGACCTCGGCGCCGCTGCGGACGAGTCCCGTGAAGCGCGGCGACTGGGTGCTCCGCCGGATTCTTGGGACACCGACTCCGCCGCCGCCGGCGAACGCGGGTTCGCTGCCGTCCGATCCGAAGGCGTTCGGCGGAATGACTCTCCGGGAGCGGCTCACCGAGCACAAACGCAACGCCACGTGTGCGAACTGCCACCTGCGGATCGATCCGCTGGGCTTTCCCCTCGAGGCCTTCGATGCCGTGGGCCGGCCGCGGCAGGCCTACGACGACGGTACGGCGGTGGACACCACGGGTGAGTTTGCGGACAAGTCGACGATCGTCGGGGCGGACGGCCTGCTGCGCTATCTTGAGAGCAAGGACGCGCAGGTCATGAAGACCCTCGCGAAAAAAATGATCGGCTACGCCCTCGGCCGCACGGTGCTGGCCTCGGATCGGGCGCTGCTCGACGACCTCGCCAAGGAGGGCGGCAAGGCGACGTTCTCCGACCTCGCCGTGAAGATCGTCAGCAGCCGCCAATTCCGGTTCCGTCAGGGCCGCGAGGACGCGAGCGTCGCCGCCGCGCCGTAGCCGGATTCAGGCGGGAGAACCACAGATGAACACAGATGGACACGAATCCAGCGGCACCGAAGTAGCCTGTTGCGTGGGTAGCGGGACCGCTTTCGGCGAAGCGATCACGACGAGGTCCCTGCCTTCACAAGATCGTCTGAAAACCCGACCCCCTCTTTGTCATTCTGAGCGCAGCGAAGAATCCATGCTTTCGAGCGAGTTGTCCGCGTGGATTCTTCGCTGCGGCTCGCAGTCTTGCTCCAGGTCGCATCCCGGCTTTCGTTTCCTGACCCCGCGCACCCCATGAATCCTCGCTCGTCCTCCTCGCTCTTGTCGCGGCGTCATTTTCTCCGGGGCATGGGCGTCGCCCTCGCGCTGCCCTGGATGGAGTCGCTGCCGTTCGTGAGTCGCGTTTCCGCGGCCACCGCAAAGTCCAACACGCCGCCGGTGCGGCTGGGCATTGTGTATTTCTCGAATGGCGTGGAGCCGATTCATTGGTGGGCGAAGGGCTCGGGGGCGAACATGGAACTCGGCCCGGGGGCGCGGCCGATGCTGCCGCACCGCGAGGACCTGATCTTCGTGCAGGGCCTCTACAGCCAGGCAGCGCTGGCCTCGACCAGTCCGCACCTCGGGCGGATGAACCTGCTGTCCGGCGCGCCCGTCAGCCTGGACCCGGCGGTGATTCGCGTCGGCACCTCGATGGATCAGGTCCTCGCGAGCCAGATTGGCGGCCGCACGCCGGTCCCGAGCCTCGTGCTCGGCGTGGAGCCGAACGAGCTGCGACTCGAGGACGGCGTTTCGATGATCTACGGATCGAGCGTTTCGTGGGCGACACCGTCGAAGCCGGCCACGAAGGAAGTCTATCCCTCGCGCACCTTCGATCGGCTGATTGGCGACGGCACCGGACGGCGGCTGGACCGCAGCATTCTCGATGAAGTCCGGGCGGACTCACAGAGCCTGCGGCCGAAGATCAGCCGTCACGACAGCCTGAAGCTCGACGAGTACTTCGAGTCGATTCGCGACATCGAGAAGCGGATCGAGCACGCGGCGCGCGAGGAACGCCTCGAAGGCTGGCGGCCGACGTTGACGCAGCCGAACCTGCCGCGACCGAAGAACGAGCTGCCGCAGAATGTGCCGGATCACATGCGGCTGATGCTGGATCTGACGGTGCTGGCCTTCCAGATGGACAAGACCCGGATCGCGACGCTGATGCTGAACAACGACCTCTCGCAGATGAACTTCAAGTTCGTCGAGGGCGTGCGGGGCGCGCTGCACCTCGATCTGACGCACAACGGGAAGGCGGAGGAGAAGGAGGCGATGTACCTCAAGACGAACCAATTTCATCTCGCGCAATTCGCCTACCTCACGCAGCGGATGAAGGAGATCAACGAGGGCGAGCGTACGCTGCTCGACAACTCGATCCTGATGTGTGCCTCGAGTCTGCTCGATGGCGACGCCCACAGCGCGGACCGGCTGCCGATCATTCTCGCGGGTCGGGGTGGCGGGACGCTCAAGACCGGACGGGTCCTCGATTACGGCGACCAGGGCGACGACAACCGGAAGATCTGCAGCCTGCACCTCTCGTTGATGGATCGCATGGGCGTGCACCTCGACCGCTTCGGCGACGCCTCGACCCGGCTGGCGGATCTCTGAGTGGGAAGTGACACGAACCAGCGCGCAGCTGTCCCGGGCCGCGGCGGCAGGCGCGGGTCAACTCATTCGACGCGTCCGGGCGATTACGTAGCGGCGCGCGCGACTTTGGTCCGATAATTGGATCCGGTATCCGTTGTCTGGCGGGAGAGGGGGGCGTCTGACTCGTCCGGTCTGAGCTGGAGATATTTCGGTTCGGGCGTGGTCCACATGTTACCTCGTTCTCCCTCTGCCTCCACTCGCGTCGGGTTTACCCTCGTGGAAATTATGATCGTGGTGGTGATCATCGGCCTGCTTGCGTCCATGTCCATGGCGCAGTTCGGCAAGATTCGGGTGCGGTCACAGGACGCGGCCGTCCTCCACAATGCCCGGACGCTGGCCAGTGCGGCGGCCCAATATTACCTTTCGACGGGAGCCACGACGGTGGCCTATGAGCATCTCGTCGGGTCGACCAACTACGTGAAGCGCCTTGAAGTGGTGGCCTCCGAAACCTACCCGGCCACCTTCGCGTCCGACACGGCGATTACAATTACGGGAATCGGCGGCGCCCGCACTATTACCTACGCGCCTTGATGCGATGGGAATTGAAGGACCGCCTGGCCCTCCGTAGACCGGTGGCCATAGGTGGCTGATTCCCTCACACTGCTTCAATGGCCGGCCGGTCCGGAGTTGCGCGTCGAATTGACGCCGCGGCGGTGTCTGACCGCGCTCACACTTGCCGCCTTTGGCGCCGCCGCCAATTGCTTCGAGTTGCGGCCCTTCGTTGGCGTGGGTTTCGCAGTCGGGGCGATCGCGCCGCTCTTTGCCTCTTTCACCCTCGGAACACCGCTGGCGATGGCGGTCGCGTTTCTCTCCTACCTTCCCACGCTCTACCTCTGGGAGCAGCCGCTTTCGCTCACGCTGGCGGTCGCGGAGGCGGGAGTCCTTTCGAGTCTCTACACCCGCGGGCGCTTTTCGCCTTACCAATCTTTCCTCCTGTTCTGGCTGGTGGTTGGGTTGCCGCTGGCGTACTGGGCCGCCCGGCAGGTGGGTCGGCTGCCGGAGCCGACGCTAATGCTCGTGGTGTTCAAATATCCGATCAACAGCCTGTTGGCGCTGTTGATGGCGATGGTGATGCTGCGAATTCCGCGTCTTGTCCAGCTGGCCGCAGTGGTCCAGCCGCCGCGTTCCCTCCGTTTGACGCAGCTGCTCGTATCCACCTACGCCCCGGTGGTGATCGCCTCGCTGCTTTTTTTTGCGCTGAGCATCGGTCATCTGGCGCACCGGCGCTACATGGAGGAACAGGAGCGGCTCATCCGGGAGACCGCGAACAGCGTGGCCCTGGAACTGGCCTCCAATCTTGAATTCATGCGTCGGGCCATCCTGGATGCGGCGTCCGATATCGAGGTTCGGGGCGTCGGGGACGCCCAGACGATTATCGAGAAGTTTCACCGCGCCTATCCGGCGTTTGCCACGCTGCTCGTGACGGATGCCGCCGGCACCGTTGTGGCTTCCGCCGGGACATTGCATGGCCGGGGTATCGACCCCGCGAGGTCAATTGGGAACAGTGTCGCGGACCGCGCGTATTTCAAAGTTCCGCGGGCGTCGGGGCAGTTTTTCACCAGCAATGGCTTCAAGGGCCGATCGGTCGGGGCCGATGAAATCTTTGCGCTCGCGGCGCCGATCAAGGGACCGGGGGGGCAGTTCAACGGCGTTGTGGAGACCTCGATCCTGCTCAATGACACGACGCGGGGCGAGCACTCGCTGCTCCGCCGCTCGGACACGTTTACAATCCACATCGTCGACGGAGAAGGCCGGGTGATCCTGACCGGTGACCCGGCGCGGTACGCCCCGCTGGATAGCCTGCGCCTGCTGGTCGGGCCGACGCGCTTCGCCCCGGGCGACATCCAGGCGGTTTCGCAGGAAGTGCCGACGCGGGATGGTAAACCGAACCGCATGTACCTCCGGTCGCTGGCGCCGGTCCCGGGCTTGAACTGGGATGTGGTGGTCGAGCTCTCCCTGGACAAGGTGCTTTCGGGAATTTCTCAGGGCTACATGATCGGCGCCATCTGGGCGCTGGTGGCCTGGGTGATCTCGATCATCGTGACCCGGGCGGTCTCCCGGCAGATTACCGCCCCGTTCGATTATATTCTCAGTCTGGCGGAAGCCCGCCGGGAGAAGGATGCCGGTCAAGAGCCGCCGGCCGGAATGCCGGCGGAATTAATGGGGCTGGGCCAGACCCTCGCCGACTATAACGAGGAATTGCGCCGTGCCGTCCGCCAGCGGGACCAGGCCAATCAGGCTCTGACGGAGCTGACGCAGGATCTCGAGCGGCAGGTGGCCGCCCGCACGATGGACTTCCAGCTGGCCACCCAGCGCGCGGAGCAGGCGAGTCGGGTGAAGTCGGAGTTCCTCGCCCACATGAGCCATGAGTTGCGGACTCCGCTGAATACGATTCTGGGCTCGGTCCAGATGCTGACGCGGGAAAAGGGTGCTTCGCTGGGCGAGGTCGAGGCGCGCCGGTTGCAGCAAATCACCGCCAGCGGCGCGTTGTTGCGGGACTTGATTGAGGACGTGCTCGATCTCGCGAAGGTCGAATCCGGCACGGTGGATTTCAACCCTGTCCGGCTCGACGCCGCCAAGGTCATCCGGGACTGCGTGGAGATTCTGGGGGCGGCGATCGCGGGCAAGGGGCACCGGCTCGAAGTTCGGATTGGGGTCGAGGACACCCGCATCGTCAGCGATTACAAGCGGCTGCGGCAGATCCTCGTGAATCTCCTCGGCAACGCGGTGAAGTTTACGCCGCCGGGTGGCCGGTTGGAAGTGGCGCTCGAAGCCGGGCCCGCGAAATCCCTGAGGTTTCTCGTTTCGGACAACGGTCGCGGCATGAGCGCCGCGGAGCAGGAGCGGGTGTTCGAGCCATTCGTGCGCGGAGCCGTCGGAAATGCCTCGCCGGAGCCGGGGACGGGTCTCGGGCTCGCGCTGGTTAGACGACTGGTCGAAGCGCACGGCGGATCGATTTCCGTGCGCAGCATCCCCGGGGAGGGATCCTGCTTCACCGTCGAACTGCCGCGGGCGGCGTTTGAGGTTCCCGAGGTGCCGCCAGCGCCGCCTGAGCCGGTCCAGACAACGGCGGCGGCGCCGTCGTCCTCCCGGCGGGAGAAACCCCTGGTGCTGATTGCCGAGGATCATGCCCCGAACGCCGAACTACTCGCTGAGTTCTGCCAGTTGGAGGGAATGGACACGCAGATAGCAAGCAATGGCGGGGAAGCCGTGGCACTGGCACGGTCGCATTTGCCCGACCTGATTTTGATGGATTGGAAGATGCCCGTCCTGGAGGGGCCGGAGGCGATCCGGATGATTCGCGGGCATGAGCCGACCGCAAAGGTGCCGATTATCGCGCTCACGGCTTTCGCCCAGCCGCAGGATGCCGCGCGGATGGCCGAGGTCGGCGCAAACGCCTTCCTGACCAAGCCGATCGATTTCGATCGCCTCCTCGCGGTCCTGCAAAAATACCGGCCCGCGGCAGGCCAGGCGCCGGCCGACCGTCGTTGAACAAAGGTCCCGGGTTAAACCTGACAGCAGGGCCGTGGCCGGCGGTGTCCACCGCGGCCCACTCCAGGATCAATGGCGGCGTTCGAGTTGCGGCAGGAACACGGTGAGCAGGCCGATCAGCGGAAAGTAGCTGCAGACCTGGAAGACGTACTCGATGCCGCGGTGATCGGCGATCTGGCCGAGCAGCGCGGAGCCGACGCCCGCGACGCCGAAGGCGAAGCCGAAGAACAGCCCGGCGATCATGCCGACTTTTCCGGGGACGAGTTCCTGCGCGTAGACGACGATGGCGGGAAAGGCCGAAGAGAGGACCACGCCGATGATCACGGTGAGGATGATTGTGCCGGTCAGACCCGCGTAAGGCAGCAACAGTGCAAACGGAGCGACGCCGAGAATGGACAGCCAGATGACGTATTTTCGTCCGAAGCGGTCGCCCAGCGGCCCGCCGATGATCGTCCCGGCGGCGACGGCGAAGAGAAAGATGAAGAGGGTGACCTGGGCGGCCTGCACCGACTGGCCGAATTTGTGGATGACGTAGAATGTGTAGTAGCTGGTGAGGCTGCTCAGGTAGATGTGCTTCGAGAACGTGAGCGCGATGAGCACGGCAAGGGCGCGGATGACTTGCGGACGCGGGAGAGGGAGATGGGTGTGCGGCGCGGGTTTTCGTCCCCGCTGGCGGGTGAGGTTGCCCTGATACCACTGGCCCACGCGGGCGAGCAGGACGATGCCGGCGACGGCGAGGACGGAGAACCAGAGCACGTGGGCCTGGCCGCGCGGGACGACGATCGCGGCGGCGAGCAGCGGTCCGAGCGAGGTGCCGAAGTTGCCGCCGACCTGGAACAGCGCCTGCGCAAAACCGTGCCGGCCTCCCGACGCGAGCCGGGAGAGGCGCGACGCCTCGGGGTGAAAAATCGCGGAGCCAGTCCCGACGGTGACCGCGGCCACGAGGATGGCCTGATAACTTCCCGCCTGCGAAAGGAGGATGAGCCCGATGAGCGTCAGGCCCATGCCGACCGCCAGGGAATAGGGCTGGGGCCGGCGATCGGCGTAGGCGCCGACGATGGGTTGCAGCAGTGACGCCGTGGTCTGGTAGGCGAGGGTGATGGAACCGACCTGGGCAAACGTCAGCCGGAACGTGTCCTTCAGGATCGGATAGATCGCGGGCAGGATGGCCTGAATCGTGTCGTTGAGAAAATGCGACACGCTCAAGGCGATGAGCACCTTGATGACGGTATCCTCGGAGGAAACGGAGGAGTGCACGGCGGCGGCCGGCGTTCGTGACATCGGCCTATCTGGCGGCCGGGGCGGCACGCATGCAATCCGATTGGCGGTGCGGACAAGACAGAAGGCCGCTGAATTTTTGACCGGATGACAGGATGGGCAGGATGGAGGAGCCGACTCGAGCGCTGAGGTGAACCACCGAGTCACCGAGGCACCGAGATTAAGACGCTGGAGCCAATTGAGAATTGGCATAGCCGGAAGGCGTGGACGAGCCCCGCCCCTACATGGCTTGCGTACGGGCGCGCCTCGTGCGCGCCCGCACTGGCTTCCCCCGGTTTGTCAGGTGCGAAAGGCATGGATTCTTCGCTGCGCTCAGAATGACAGGGGTGGGTGTGATCACAAAAAAGGCCGGCCCGTCGCGGGCCGGCCTGGAAGACTGAATTTGTGAGACGAATTACGGCTGCGTGAGAGCGGTCACGCCGGCGGCGGCGATCTGGCCGTCCTGGGCGGAGGTCACGCCGCTGACACCGATGGCGCCGATGTAGACGTTGTCGACGACGAGCGGCAGGCCGCCTTCGACCGGCAGAGCGCCGGGCAACGCGAGCAGCACATTGCGTCCGCCGGCGACACCGTCCTCGAACACCTTCGACGGGCGCTTGAACTTGATCGCGGTGGAGCCCTTCTTTTGCGCGACCTCGATGCTGCCAATCTGCGTGCCGTCCATGCGCTGCAGGAAGACGAGGTTGCCGCCGTCATCGAGGATCGCGATGACCACATTCCACTTGTTTTTGATCGCCTCGGCCTCGGCCTTGGCGGCGATCTTCTTGGCGAGTTCGAGATTCAGATACGGCTTGGAGGGGACTTGAGCGGACATGTTCAGAGCGCCCAGCAGGAAGAGGGCGGATACGACGAGGGTGCGGAGATGATTTTTCATATTGGGAGGAGAAAGCTGAAATTCAGCCCGGCGATTACTCAGGGAGAGGCCGGGTAAGGCAATCCCTACGAGTTGGAAAGCGGGTGCGAATTCCCGCAAGGTATCGGGCCACGAGCCCGGCACATTTCAGCCGGAAGCCGGGGAAAGGTGTAGGGCTGCCGCCCTTCGACTGGCTCAGGGCCCGGGATTCCCTCCGTTTGGCCGTGAGCCTGCCGAACCGGCTCGTCGGCAGGCCGCGGGTTTCATTCGCGAAGCGGCCCGGCGGCGAGCGCCGGCCCTACAGTGAATCGTTCCATCCCCATCCTGTGAATCCTGTCATCCTGTCCAAAGACCGGCTGCCTCCTGTCATTCACTTCTTCGGCTCGAGGAGGGAATCGAGCGTGGTCGCGCCGTTGCGGGGCCGGTGGCAGTAGACGCAGCCGTTGTCCGGATTGATGGCGAGTTCGTTGCGGACCTTGTGGCCGTAGGCGCGGATGCCCCCGGGAGGTTTGAAGTCCATCCGCGTCACATCCTCGGGCCGCCGCAGATGGGGCGACGGATCGCGATGGCAGTCCATGCACCAGTCCATGCTCAACGACTCCGCCTGGTAGGTCGCCTCCATCCGATCGACGCGGCCATGGCAGGCCTGGCAGGAGACGCCGCGGACCACGTGGCGGGCGTGGTTGAACGTGATCCACGCCGGAACCTCGTTCACTTTCTCCCAGTTCACGGCGGGTCCACCGGTCGCCGCCACCCGCACCGCGGCAAATTCGGGAATGTCATCGCTCGCGGACTGATGGCACTTCAAGCAGGCCGCATCGGAGGCGCGGGGCCGGTCGGACGTGTCGACCGTGGTGTGACAGTACCGGCAGTCGAGTCCCTGCTCGCCGACATGCAGGGCGTGGCTGTGGGGCACGGGCTGCTTCGGCTGGTAATAGCCCGGGCTCCCGCTGTCCGACGACTGGGCGAAGAGCACGACGGAGAGCACATAGGCCGGCAGGGCCGCACCGATTAGCACCCGGCCTCGAAAAGAGAACTTTCCCAGAAAAGCCACGGGCAGAATCCTTCGCATCCCATCACCGGCCGCGCGGTCAGGCTGCTGCCGCGGCCCGGCGGCGGCGCCACCAGCCGAGGAACAGCGGGGAGAACCACACCAGCAGGGTGGCAACGCCGAGCGAGCCCGCGATCGGCCGCGCGAAGAAGGCGCTGAAGTGGCCGTCGGCCTTGATCATCGAGGTGACGAAATTCTGTTCGAGCATCCCGCCGAGCACCAGGCCGAGGATGGTGGGCGCGATCGGAAAATCGTTCGCTTCCATCGCGTAGGCGATCAGGCCGAAGGCCAGCATGACGCCGACGTCGAAGACCGAGTTGTTGATCGCGAACGAACCCACGACGCAGAAGAGCAGGATGATCGGCATCAGCACGCTGCGGGGAACGCGGAGCACGTTCTTCGCGGTCTTGATCGCCATCCAGCCGAGCGGGATCATGAGGAGGTTCGCGAGGAAGAACACGATGAAGACGGCGTAGATGTTCTGCGGGTTCTCGATGAAGATCGTGGGGCCGGGATTCATGCCCTTCAGGTAGAGCACGCCGATGACGATCGCGGTGATCGAGTCGCCGGGAATGCCGAAGACGAGCGCGGGAATCCAGGCGCTGGCGAGGGCGCTGTTGTTGGCGGCGCCCGACTCGATGATGCCCTCGATGTGACCCTTGCCGAATTTCTCGGGCGTCTTGGAGAACCGCTTCGACAGCCCGTAGGAAATCCACGCCGCGATGTCCGCGCCCGTGCCGGGCAGGGCGCCGACGATCGTGCCGAGCACGCTGCCGCGCAGGACGGGCATCTTGTACTGCTTCATCAGCCCCCACTGCCCTTGAAAGATCCGGCCGATGCCCTGCTTGATCGGCTGCAGGGGAGTGTCGTTGGAGACGGCGTACCGAATCACCTCGGACAGGGCGAACATGCCGATCATCACCGGCGTGAGTTGGAAGCCGCTCATCAACTGCTCCGAGCCGAACGTGAACCGGGGATACGCGGCCGGATTCTCGAAGCCGACCGTCGAGATGAGCAGGCCGAAGAACAACGAGGCGAGTCCCTTGGCCGGCCGGCCCGGCGAGATGAACACGGCGCAGGTGAGGCCCAGCAGCACGAGCCAGAAGTATTCGAACGAGCTGAATTTCAGCGCCACCTCGGCGAGGGCGGGTGCCGTGGTGACGAGGACGATCACGCCGAAGAGTCCTCCGACGACGGAGAACACGAGGCCGGCCCCGAGCACCTTCTCGGCCTCACCGTTGCAGGTCATCGTATAGGCTTCGTCGCAGTAGGCCGCGGACGCGGGGGTGCCCGGGATGCGCAGCAGGGCGCCGGGAATGTCACCGGCGAAAATTGCCATTGCCGTGGCCGTGGCCATGCACGCGATCGCGGGAACCGGATCCATCACGAACGTCACCGGCACGAGGAGGGCCGTGGCCATCGTCGCGGTCAGGCCGGGGATGGAGCCGACGAAGAGCCCGAACAACGCCGACGCGAGTACCACGCCGAGCACGTAGGGCGTGAACACCAGTTCGAAAGCCTGCCACACGTGTTCCATTACCAGGCGATCCCTTCGAGCCAGCCCCACGGCAGCGGGACATGGAGGATGGTGTAGAACGCGAAGTGCATTCCGAGCGTCACGCACACGGCAAGCACGGGAATCCAGCGGTGGCGCACTCCGAACGTCAGGAACAGCGCGCTGAGGAAAATCGCCGCCGTCAGGAAGAATCCGACGGTATCGACGACCAGCGCGTAGAAGATCAAATCGGCAATCACCACGGCGAAGTTGCGCACCATGTGCGGGCGGCGCACCCACTCCTCCATCGTGAGCCAGGGATCGCCCGGCTGCCGCAGACCGCACCAGAGGAAGCGCAGCCCGCAAAGCGCGAGTCCTCCGCCCACCAACGCGGGGAACAGCCCGGGGCCGAGTTCCTGTCCGGGCGACGCGGGAAACGACCGCGTGTGGATGACCAGCACGGTGCCAAGCGCGAGTAGCAGACCCCCGGAGACAGTGTCGTTAAGTCGCATGACTCAGGCCCGGGAGAACGGAGCGAGGTGGCGGCACGAATGGTCGCAGGACACGGCAGCGGAGCGAAGTTACTTGGTGAGGCCGATCGACTTCATCACCTGCCCGAGGTGGGCGTCCGCCGTCTCCATGTACCTGGCGAAGTCGGCCGGTGCCGCCCAGCGGAGCCCGAAGCCGCGCTGCTTCATGAAATCCTGATACTCCTTGCTGTCGTAGGCCTTCTTCACGGCGGCCTGCAGCCGGGCCTCGATTTCCTTGGGGAGATTCTTTGGGGCTCCGATCCCGCGCCACGCGCCGATCTCCCAGTGGAGTCCGACGGTCTGGACGCCGGTGGGGACATGCGGGTAAAGGCCGGACGGCTGGTCGTCGAAGATGACGAGACTGCGGACCTTGCCGGCGTCGATCAACGAGCGGCCTTCCGGATGCGAGCCCGCGACGAAGTCCACGCCGCCGGCGACGAGGTCGAGCAGGCCGGCGGCATTGCTGGCACTCGGCACCCAGACGAAGGCGTTGGTGGGGATCTTGAGTTCGCTGAGAATGCCGGTGAACGAGACGTGCCAGCTTCCCCCCTGCGCCGTGCCGGAGCCCTTGAGCTTGCCGGGATTCGCCTTCAGCACCTCGAGGAAGTCCTTGAAATCCTTGTACGGGGCATCGGTGCGAACCTGGATCGCGGTTGGGTCGTAGTTGATGAGGCCCAACGGCGTGAACGAGGCACCGGTGAGCGTCGTGAGGCCCTGGTGATGCATCATCCCGATCTCCGACGTGATCATCCCGATCGTGTAGCCGTCGGGCCGGGCGCTCACGATGGCCTGGTGCCCGACCACGCCGCTGCCACCGATGCGATTCACGACATTCACGGGCTTGCCGAGATCGCGCTCGAGAATCGACGCGATGATGCGGGCCACCGAATCGGTGCCTCCGCCCGCGCCCCAGGGCACGACGAAGGTGATCGGGCGCACGGGGTATTCGGCGGCGCCAGCGAGATGGGCCGACAGAAAAAACAACAGCGCAGTGAGGGGTCGCCACGTCATGGTGCGCCGATGGTGCGGTGCGATCCTTGGTAGGCCACAAAAAAGCGGCGCGTGACGCGCCGGAAAATTTCCTTGGAGCAGAACACGGCGCCCGCACGATGCCCGCCATGGGCAGCGCCCCCTCTTCCCCTCTGCCGGTCCCGTCCGGTTCCAACCCAACTCCGAGCGGCGATCGCGTCCTCTGTTTCGGTGAAACCCTGGGACTCGTCCTCAATCCACGGGGCGCGCGGCTGCGGGACTGTGCCACGGCGGAAATTTCCTTTGCCGGAGCGGAGTCGAATGTGGCCATCGGTCTCGCCCGGCTGGGCTGTCCCGTGGACTGGCATTCCGCGGTCGGGATCGATCCAGTCGGCGATCGCATCCTGCGGCAATTGCGGGCGGAAGGCGTGGGCGTGGCCGGCGTCCGGATCGATCCGACCCGCGTCACGGCAATGATGCTGCGCGATCGCAATCACTGGACCGAGCCCAGCGTGTATTATTGGCGGGACACCTCGGCCTTTGGCCACGCGGTGACCGAGCTCGCGCGGAGCTGCGACTGGGCGGGCGTCGGCGCGATGTTTCTTTCCGGGATTACTCCCGCACTCGGAACGGCCGGGGCGGAGGCGGCGGCGGCGATGATCACGGCGGCGCGGGCGCGGGGCATCAAGGTGTGGTTCGACGTGAACCACCGGCGCAAGCTTTGGTCGGAAGCGGACGCGGCGAAGTGGATCGGGTCACGGCTGGCGGAATTCGACCTTTTCTTCACCTCGGTCGACGAGGGCCGGATTATCACGGGCTTCACGGCGCCCGATGACATCGGCCGGGCGTTGCAGGAACGCGGCGCGCGTCACGTCGTCCTGAAACTCGGCGTGCGGGGCGTCTGGTCGTTCAGCCCGGAAGGGAAGGTGTTTTGTCCGGCGTTCCCGATTCGCGAGGAGATCGATCCGATCGGGGCCGGAGATGGTTTCGATGCCGGCTTTCTCTCGGGCATCCGGGAAGGGCGTCCGATCGAGGAGTGTCTGGCTCGCGGCGCGGCGTGTGGAGCGCTGGTGTGTTTGACGGATGGCGATTGGGAAGGACTGCCGACGAAGGCCGAGATTGAGCGGTTTGTGACCCAGGAGCGCAAAGCCGACCGCTGATTGCGACGCATGAAGATCACCGGATTTCAGACTTATCACGTCCGCCCGCGCTGGCTCTGCCTGAAGATCGAGACCGATGCCGGCATCGTGGGCTGGGGCGAGCCGACGTTGGAAGGCCGCGCGCAGACGGTCGAAACGGCGGTGCGCGAGATGATGCGCGAACTCATCGGCCAGGATCCGCGGCGCATCGAGCATCACTGGCAGACCCTGCACCGCGGCGGATTTTATCGGGGCGGCCCGGTGCTCACGAGTGCGCTCTCGGGAATCGAGCAGGCGCTGTGGGACATTCTTGGTCGGAGCCTGAACGTACCGGTGCATCAATTGCTCGGCGGCCGGGTGCGCGATCGAATCCGGATGTATGGCTGGAGCGGCGGCGAGCCGACGGGCGATTACGTGGAGAACGTGCAGCGCAGCGTGGCGGCGCGGGAGTTCTCGGCCTACAAACTGGTGCCGGTGCCGGCAATGCAGGCGATCGAGACGCCGGCGGTCGTGGACCGGGTGGTCGCGCTGGTGGCGGGCGTGCGGGAGAAGATTGGCCGCAGCGTGGATCTCGCGCTCGATTTTCACGGCCGCGTGTCACCGGCGATGGCGCCACGGCTGGCGCAGGCCCTCGAGCCCTTCCAGCCCTTCTTCCTCGAGGAACCCGTGCTGCCTGGCGACACCGCGGCGCTGAAGGACCTGGCGGGTCGCACCACGATTCCAATCGCGGCGGGCGAGCGGTTGTTCACGCGCTGGCAGTTTCAGGAATTGATCGAGCAACGGGCCGTTGCGGTCGTGCAACCGGACCTCTCGCACTGCGGCGGAATCTGGGAGGCGCGGAAAATCGCGGCGATGGCGGAGTCCCGCAATATCGCGATCGCCCCGCATTGCCCGCTGGGCCCGATCGCGCTGGCGGCGAGCCTGCAACTCGCCGCGTGCACGCCGAATTTCCTGATTCAGGAACATCTCACGCTCGGCGAGGGCCTGTTGAAGCAACCGTTTCAGGTCGTGGACGGCCATGTCGCGGTGCCGACGGCCCCGGGCCTCGGGATCGAAATCGACGAGGATCTGTTGCAGGGAAGAATTTTCGCGGGCGACTGGCGCGCGCCGCAGTTCCGGCTGCCGGACGGATCGTTTGCGGAGTGGTGATGAAACCCCTTGTCCTCTGCACGAACCTCGTGCCGCGCGATCATCTCGCGCCCCTGGCCGAGGTCGCGGAAATTATTCTCGGGCCCGCGGACGGCGAACTGATGACGCGGGCGGAGGTCCTGCAACTCGCGCCGACGCTGGCGGGGATTCTCAATCAGGCGGAGTTGCGGGTGGACGAGGAGCTGCTGGCGCGGGCGCCGCAGTTGCGGGTCGTGGCGAACATGTCGCTCGGCACGGACAATCTCGATCTCGCGGCGCTCAGCCGCCGCGGCATCTGGGCGACGAATGTCCCGCATGCGTTCGTGGATGCGACGGCGGACTGCGCGCTCGGCCTGATGCTCGCGGTGTCGCGGCGGATCGTGGAAGCGGACGCGTTTGTGCGCTCCGGCACGTGGTCGAAGTTTCAACCCGGGCGCTGGGATGGTCCGCAGTTGGGCGGTCGAACGCTGGGCCTGGTGGGTTATGGGCAGATTGGCCGGGCGGTCGGGCGGCGGGCCGAGGCTTTCGGTATGCGGGTGATCCACCATACGCGACGGCCGACGCAGGAGCCGGGCTATCGCGCGCTCGACGCGCTCGTGAGTGAGGCGGATGTCGTGTGTCTTTGCCTGCCGCTGAACGCGGACTCGCTGCGGCTTTTCGATGCGCCGCGGATCTCGCGGATGAAGCCGGGCGCCATCCTGATCAATGTGGGCCGCGGCAAGGTGGTGGAGGAGGCGGCCCTCGTGGCGGCGCTGCAGAGCGGGCATCTTTACGGAGCAGGCCTCGATGTCTTCGAGGACGAACCCGCGGTGCATCCGGCGCTGCTCGGAATGAAACAGGTCGTCATGACGCCCCATCTCGGGGGCGGAACGCTCGAGAGCCGGCGAACCGGCCGGTTGCATGCCGCGGCGAATATCGCGGCGGTGCTGCAGGGCCGAAGGCCGTTGACGCCGGTGAACGAAGGGGTCGCGCACTGACGCGCGGCGACACTTTAACCATGCCCTTGATCGCCACGAATCCCGCCACTGGAAAGCCGATCTCTGTACATCCGGAACATCGCGGCCCGGAGATCGAACGCGCCGTCGCACGGGCGCATCGCGCGCAGCGGGCCTGGCGCCGGCGCGAGCTGTCGGAGCGGGCGGGTCATCTGCTCGCTCTCGCCGCGGAATTGCGTCGCCAGATCGATCTCCTGGCGGCGCTGGCGACCGCGGAGATGGGCAAGCCGATCACGCAATCGCGCGCGGAGATCGAGAAGTGCGCGGTGCTCTGCGAGTATTACGCGAGGAACGGCGCGATGTTGCTGGCGGACGAAAAGCCCGCGGGTGCGCCGGCCCCGGGTCGGGTGGTGTTCGAGCCGCTCGGCGTGGTGCTGGCGATCATGCCGTGGAATTTTCCGTTCTGGCAGGTGATTCGCGCCGCGGTCCCCGTGTTGATTGGCGGCAACGTCCTGCTGCTGAAACATGCGCCGAATGTCCCCGGTTGCGCCATCGCCTTGGAAGGCGTTTTCCGGCGCGCGGGATTTCCAACCGGTGTCTTTCAGGCGCTGCGGATCGGGATTGGACCCGTCCCGGGATTGATCCGGGATCCGCGAGTCGCCGCGGTGACGCTCACGGGCAGCACGCTGGCCGGTCGGACCGTGGCGGAGCAGGCGGGCGCCGCGCTTAAGCCGGTCGTGCTCGAACTCGGCGGGAGCGATCCGGCGATCGTGCTGGCCGACGCGGATCTCGATCGCGCGGCGGAAGCCTGCGCGGCATCGCGACTCTTCAACTCGGGCCAGAGCTGCGTCTGCGCGAAGCGCTTCATCGTGGTCCGGTCCGTCCTGCGCGAATTCGAGGAGAAATTCATCGCGCGGATGGCGGCGCGGCGCGTGGGCGATCCCATGGATCCGGCGGTCGAGGTCGGGCCCCTGGCTCGTGTCGACTTGCGGGCCAAATTGGACGGACAGGTTCGCGCTATGATTCGCCGGGGCGCGAAGGTGCGGCTCGGCGGGAAAATGCCCGCGGGCCCGGGCTTCTTTTATCCACCCACCGTGCTCTCCGGCGTGGTGCCGGGCATGGCCGGCTACGAGGAGGAAGTATTCGGCCCGGTCGCGTCGATGATTGCCGTGCGCAACGAAGCGGAGGCGGTTCGCGTCGCGAACGACACCTCCTACGGCCTCGGCGCGAATCTCTTCACCCGCGATCCGCAGAAGGCGCGGGCGATTGCGTCGCAGATCGAGTCCGGCTGCGTCTTTGTGAACGACTTCGTCCGGTCCATGCCCGAGCTGCCGTTCGGCGGCGTGAAACAGAGCGGCTTCGGCCGCGAACTCGGACCGTGGGGCGCGCGGGCCTTCATGAATGTGAAGACGGTGTGGGAAGGGTAGGCGGCCCCGGGTCGCCGGCCGGTTCTCGAATGAGAGCCGTGGCCCGGCGACTAGCCCGTTCGGCAAGCTCACGGCCAAACGGAGGGAACCCCCGGCCCTACACCGATCCGTGGACGTTCCGTCGCACGTTAGGCATCCGTGGACGGTGGGGGCACCGTCCCTCCATGGATTGCTCTTTGAGAGGAGACCGAACTGAAGTCTGAACAATCCGCCTGCCCTGGAGGGCGGGTGCCCACACCCGCCGATTTCGTTCCACTACATCGTTCCGACTCGAGCGGGGTGCCCGCAGGGCGGGGTGGGTTGGTTCACTTTGCCCTCGCCCGACTTTTCGCCTCCGCACTTGGGTCTGTTGCAGTTCAAGTTACGTTTGCGTGTCGTCTCCGAGAAAAGCCTTCGTTTTCGCGGCGGCCGACCTAGCCTCATCCTTTCCACCCGCGTCTCCGCTTCATGCCGTCCCGCCGCTCCCAGCCTCTACCCCAGCCGGCCTATTTTAATCGGGAGCTGTCGTGGCTGGCGTTCAACCGCCGGGTCCTGGGCCAGGCGCAAAGCGACCGCCATCCGCTGCTGGAGCGGGTCCGGTTTCTCGCGATCGTGGCCAACAACCTCGACGAATTCTTTGAGATTCGCGTCGCCGGCCTGATGCAGCAGGTCGACTCCGGCGTGGCGGAGCCGGGGCCCGATGGACTCGAGCCGCGCGAGCAACTCCGCCGGATTCGCGCCGTTGTCGATGCGCTGCTCGAGGAGCAGTACCGCTGCTGGGCGGATCACCTGCTACCGGCGCTGGCGGCGGAGAAGATTCACTTCAAGTTAGCCGCGGATCTCACGCCGCGCGAACTGGCATGGGTGCGGGCCTATTTTCGGGAGCAGGTTTATCCGGTGCTCACGCCGCTGGCCCTCGATCAGGCGCATCCGTTTCCCCAGCTGGGCAACAAGACCCTGAACATCGTCGTCTCCCTCGACAATCCGGCCACGGCTGTCGTCGAGAAGTCTGTCGCCATCCTGCCGGTCCCGCGGATCCTGCCGCGACTCATCAGCATCGCGCCGGGCGGCCGCGGCCCCGAGCGGACCATCCTGCTCAGCGAAATCATCAAGCTTTGCGCGGGGGAATTGTTTCCCGGCTACCGGTTGACGGGCGCGCATGCCTTCCGCGTCACGCGCAACAGCGACCTCTACATCGACGAGGAGGAGTCCGCGAACCTGCTGAAGCAGATCGAGGAGGAGCTCCGCAATCTCCGCCGCGGCGCCGCCGTGCGGCTCGAGGTCGAGGAAGGGATCGATCCCGACCTTTTTGAAACGCTGTGCCGGCACCTGGCGCTGCCGCGCGAGTACGTCTTCAGGCTCAAGGGGCCGATCAACCCCGTGCGACTCCAGGGCCTCGCGGATCTGCCGCGGCCCGATCTCAAGTATCCGCCGTTCACGCCGGTCAACGCGTCGCCCCTCCGCGACCCGGCGGCAATTTTCGAGACGATCCGCCGGCAGGACGTGCTGCTGCACCATCCCTACGATGCGTTCAGCGCCGTGGTCGACTTCGTGGAGCAGGCCGCCCGCGATCCGCAGGTCGTGGCGCTTAAGCAGACGTTCTACCGCACGAGTGGCGATTCGCCGCTCGTCCGCGCGTTGATCGAGGCCTCCCAGAACGGCAAGCAGGTGACGGCGCTGGTGGAACTCAAGGCGAGGTTCGACGAGGCGAACAACATTCAGTGGGCGCGGCAGCTCGAGGAGGCCGGCGTGCACGTCGTGTACGGACTCATCGGGCACAAGACCCACTGCAAGATGTGCCTCGTCGTCCGGCGCGAGGGACGTCGGATGGTGCACTACGCGCATCTCGGCACCGGCAACTACAATCCCCGGACGGCGCGCGTTTACACCGACCTCAGTTACTTCACGGTCCGGGTCCCGATCACGCGCGACGTGGCCCAGCTCTTCAACACGCTGACGGGCTTCGGGCGTTCGCCCCATTTCCGCCACCTGCTGGTCGCGCCGTTCGATCTGCACCGGCGGCTGCTCGCGCTCATCGCCCGGGAGCGGAAGCAGGCGCTGCGCGGACGTCCGGCGCGGATCATCGCCAAGATGAATGCGCTCGTGGATCGCGGTACCATCGAGGCGCTTTACGAGGCGTCGCAGGCCGGAGTGCGGGTCGACCTGATCGTGCGCGGCACCTGCTGCCTGGTTCCCGGCGTGCCCGGCCTGAGCGAGAACATCCGCGTGCGCAGCCTCGTCGGCCGGTTCCTCGAGCATGCGCGGGTTTTCTACTTTGAAAATTCCGCGGGCAAACCGGACATCCTTGCGGGCAGCGCCGACTGGATGCCGCGGAATTTCTTCCGCCGGGTCGAGGTGCTGTTTCCCATTCTCGATCCGAAGCTCCGCCGCTGGGTGATGGAGGAACTGTTTCCGACCGAACTGCGGGACACCGCGAACACGCACCTGCTGCAACCCAACGGGAGCTACACCCCGGCGGCGAAGCAGGCCGGGGCCGGCGCGTTCTCCGCACAAGCCCACTTCATGGTGGAAGCCGGCCGGCGGGCGCGGGACGCGGCGGGGGAGGGGTGAGGTTCGGGTAGGTGGCTCTTCGCGCTGGCGCTAACGCTGAACTTTCAACGTTGAAAGTTGAACGCTCCATGTCCCGCAGGTGGGCAATGAGGAAGGCTCCTTGAGCGTTCAGCGTTGAATTTTGGGCGTTGAAAGTTGTGCCGACGGGCAGGTTTGAAAGTAGCACCGGTCTCCGATCGGCGAAAGGCGTTGGGAAAGCCGGCCCGACATTCCGCGATCGAAAGAGGAGAGCTAACGGAAGGCTGAACAATCCGCCTACCATGGAGGGCGGGTGCCCACACCCGCCGATTTCGTTCCACTGCATCGCTCCGGCTCGAGAGGGGACCCTGCGAACGTTCCGCTCGACACAATGCAACCGTGGACGGTGGGGGCACCGTCCCTCCATGGATGGCTCTTTCGCGGGAAGGAAAACTAAGATCGGATCGCCAGCCATGGAGCGCGGGTGTCATCACCCGCGTGCTCCACTCGGTTCGCGCTGCTCGAAGAGCGGCGCGAACCGCTTACACCGTCTCAAGCAGCTTGTTCAGCCGTGCGACCATGGCGGTCGTGTCTTCGAGCAGGCCGGCGGAGATGAGCGCGTTGTCGAGGAGTTGTTCCGCGACGAGCTGCGCGCGTTCCGGTGCGCTGGTGTGCGTCGCGAAGAGTCGCTTGATCACGGCATGACGCGGGTTGATCTCGAGATTCACCCGCAGCGGGCTGTCAGCGCCTTCCTTGTTCATCGCCTTCATCATGCGGCGCATGTGGGGTGACATGAATTTGTCGGCGTTCAACGCGAGCACGGGCGAGTCGACGAGCCGGTCGCTCGACTTTACCTCGGCCACGCGGGCGCCGAGGGCTTCCTTGAGCCACTTCACCAGCGTCTCGGTGTCCGCCGCGGCGAGCGCGCCCTCCTGGGCCGGCAGGTCGGAAAGCTTCACATCGGCGTGATCCGCGGCGGTCAGCTTCTTGCTGTCGAACTCACGGACGTTGTTCATCACGTACTCGTCCACGGCCTCGTAGCAGAACAGCACCTCGAGATTGCGGGCCTTGAAGCCTTCGAGATACGGGCCGGCCTCGATCGAGGCGCGGTTCGGTCCGACGAGGTAATAAATTTCCTTCTGCTCGGAGCCCATCCGCGTGACGTAGTCGGCGAGCGAGGTGAACTTGCCCTTCTCGGTCAGCGACGACTCGAAGCGCAGCAGCTTCACGAGTTGATCCTTGTGGGTGAAGTCGAGCGCGGCGCCTTCCTTCAGGAAGAAGCCGAACTCGCGGTAGAACTCATGGTAGGCGTCGGTCCGGTTCTTGGCCTCCTCCTCGAGGAACTTGAGAAACCGCTTCGTGATGACCCGGTTCAGTTTCTCGATCAGGGCCTTGTCCTGCATCGTCTCGCGCGAGATGTTCAGCGGGATGTCCTCGCTGTCGACGACGCCCTTGAGGAAGCGCAGCCACTCCGGCAGCAGGTCCTTCGGCTTGGCGTCGATCAGGACCTTGCGGCAATAGAGCGACACCGACGGCTCGAGGCGGGAGAGGCCGAGCTTCTCGGTGTTTTCCTTCGGGACGAAAAGCAGCGCGTGAATCGAAAGCGGCGCATCGGCGCTGAAGTGCAGGCGCAGTTGCGGTTCGTCGAAGGCGTGGGCCTGGAACTTGTAGAACTCGGTGTACTCCTCCTCCTTGACCTCGGACTTGCCGCGCAGCCAGAGGGCCTGGACGGTGTTGACGCGCTTGCCGTTGAGCGAAATCGGGAACGACACGAACGCGCTGTACCGCTCGAGGATTTCCTTGGCCTTCCAGTCGGAGGCGTAGTCGGCGCAGTCGTCCTTCAGCTCGATCACGATCTTGGCCCCGCGGTGAAGGCCCTCGGACTCCTCAATGGTGTAGCTGCCGGAGCCGTCGCTCTCCCAGACGAGTCCGGCTTCCTCGGCGCGCCAGGAGTGGGTGTAGACCTTGACGCTCTTGGCCACCATGAAAGCGGAGTAGAAGCCCACGCCGAACTGGCCGATGAGGTTGGAATTTTTCTGCGCGCCCTCGCCGAGGGCCTTGAGAAAGGCCTTCGAGCCCGAGTGCGCGATCGTGCCGAGATTCTTGACCAGCTCCTCGCGGGTCATGCCGATGCCGAAGTCCTGAATCGTGATCGTCTTCGCCTTGTCGTCGGTCGTGACGTTGATCTCGAGCTCGAGCTTGTCGTCGAAGACCGCCGGCTCGGTGAGCTGCTGGTGCCGGAGCTTTTCGAGCGCATCCGAGGCGTTGGACACGAGCTCGCGGAGGAAGATTTCCTTCTCGGTGTAGAGCGAGTGGATGACGATATCGAGCAGCTGCTTGATCTCGGCTTGGAATTCGAATTTCTGCGGCGTGGACGTGGACATGGGTGCGGGCGGGACTGAGTTGAGAGTTGAGGGCTGAGAGTTGAGAGATGCTAGCTGAGGGCGGCGGGGCCGGAGGCGGGTAGTTTACCGCCGAACGATAAAAATCAAGTCGGGCGGATTAAGACGCGACGCAAAACTCGGTGGCGCGTGCCAGATTGCCGAAAATGCCCCAGGCATTTTCATTTAGCAGCGTGTCGGCCGTCGGTAGCGCATTCTTTCCCCAACCATCGGTCTTCCTATTGAGGCTCGTCTATCAGCCTGACATCACGTTTCGAATCCCTGCCCTCACGGGCAGGGCCACGTTTCAGTCGTGGCCCGCTGCGTGAGCAGCGGGAGGATTGGCCTGCCAATATGGGGCATTCCATTGGGCGAGCCTCAATAAGTCCGACAGGCTGCTAGGCGGTGGGCGCGACGGGCTGGCGCTCGATCTTGAGACGGCGGGGCCGCTCGGCGGTGACTTCGAGCACCGTGACCGTGTACTCGCCGACCCGGAACGACTCGCCGCGGCGCAACGGCTGGCCGCGATGCCGCTCGGCCCAGGTGGCGACGGATTCGCGCGGCTGCCACTCGAAGGCCCAACCGGTCTCGGCCTGGAGTTCCCGCATGCTGAAAAGACCAGTCACCACGATCGCGGTATCGCTGTGCTCGAAGACCGGACCGCGCCCGAGATCGAACTCGTCGCGAATGTCGCCGACGATCTCCTCCAGCACGTCCTCGAAGGTCACGATCCCCGCCAGCTTCTCGTCCGCATCCACGACCGCAGCCAGATGGCTGCGGGAAGTGCGGAAGAGCTCGATCATCGTGTGGACCGGGGTCTTCAACGTGAACGTGAGCGCCGGGCGAATCAGGGGATCGAACGAGGCGTCCGCCCCGAGGGCGTGGATTTGCCAGAGCCACTCGCGGACGAGCAGCATGCCCTTCACGTTGTCGAGGGTGCCCTCGCAGACCGGAAACCGGCTGAAGCCACTCGTCTGTGCGATGCGCAGGTTTTCGGCGAGCGGCCGGTCGCACCAGAGCGCGACGACCTGTTCCCGCGGTCGCATGACCTGTTGGGCGGTGGTGGAGCGCAGCCGCACCGCGCGGACCATCAGCCGGTTGATCAGGGCGTCACCGGGATGGGAGTGCCGCGCCTGGCTGAACACGTGCTCGAGTTCCTCGGAGCTGAAGGCGTGTTCGCCCTCGCCGGCGGGATCGAGGCCGAAGGCCCGGAGCAGCCGGTTGGCGGTGCCGTTGAGAAACCAGATGAACGGAAAAAAGATCCAGTAGAACAGCATCAGCGGCGCGGCCGCATTGATCGAAACCGACTTCGGGCGCTGGATGGCGAGCGACTTCGGGGCGAGCTCGCCGAGGACGATGTGCGCGAAAGTGATCAAGGTGAAGGCGATCGCGAACGCGACGGAGGAGATCGTGCCCGGGTCGGTGACGCCGAACCGCGCGAGCAGCGGTTCGATGCGGTGGGCGATGAACGGCTCGCCCAGCCAGCCCAGGCCGAGGCTCGCGAGCGTGATGCCGAGTTGGGTCGCAGAGAGCGCGGCATCGAGGTGCTCGGTCGCCCGCAGCGCGAACTTCACGCGCCAGCCCCCGGTCTTGGCCATCGGGCGCAACTGGCTCGCCCGGACCTTTACGAGCGCAAACTCCGCGGCGACGAAAAACCCGTTGGCCGCAACGAGCACGAAGATGACGAACAGCTCGAAGGCGATGGTCAGGGCTTCATGCATTTACGAATCCCCGAAGGAAGCCCACGCTCTGGCTAAAGTCGAGAAGGGGAGACGGAGTCGACTAATTCCCTGATTTTCGAACGCAGAGGACGCGGAGGGCGCAGAGGTCGGGCCGCGGCGGGCGACAAAGCCGAAGTGATGAGCCCGAAGCCAGGAATCCAGGAATCAATCCCGGTGCATAAAGCGTGCGAGTGATCGATTGCTCTGATTTCTGCACTTCACCGCCTTGGTCCGATTCCGGCTTTCCTGGCTTCCGGCTCAGCCCCGATCGGGTCATTTCGTCAGCCGAAGCGATTGAGTTTGAAGGCACGAAATCCTGAGAGAAAGAGAATGAGAACGAACACGCCCATGGGCATCCGGGCTTCAGATTCTGCGCCGACTCATCTCCTGCTGCTTCCGTCTCAGGGTCGCGCCACCCTCTGGTCCCGCCGTTCCTCAATCGAAAATCGAGAATCCAAAATCGAAAATCCACTCACCCGCCGAGGTACGTCGCCTTGAGCTGGGGATCGGCCCGAAGCTTCTGGCTGTCGCCGGACATCACGATCCGGCCGGTTTCGAGCACGTAGGCCGAGGTCGAGACTTCGAGGGCGAGATTGGCGTTCTGTTCGACGAGGAGAATCGTGATCCCTTGATCGCGGTTAATCTCCACGATCTTCTCGAAGATGGTCGTGATCAGCCGTGGCGCGATCCCGAGGGACGGCTCATCCAGCATGAGGAACTTCGGGTTGCCCATCAGCGCGCGACCGATCGCGAGCATCTGCTGTTCGCCGCCGGAGAGCGTGCCGGCCGACTGGCGCAGGCGTTCCTTGAGGCGCGGGAAAATACTGAAGACGTACTCGCGATTCTTCGCGTTCAACGCGTGGTCGCGCTGGAGGTACGCTCCCATCACGAGGTTCTCGTCCACGGTGAGGTTGGAGAAAATCATCCGACCTTCGGGCACATGACACAGTCCGCGGGCCACGATCTGATGCGCGGGCAGGGCGGTGATGTCCTCGCCGAGGAAATTGACGCTGCCGGAACGCGCCCGGATCAGGCCGGAGATCGCGCGCAGGGTCGTGGTCTTGCCGGCGCCGTTGCCGCCGATCAGTGTGACGATCGCGCCACGCGGAATTTCGAATGAAATCCCGCTCAAGGCGGCGATGGCGCCGTAGGCCACGTGAAGATCTTTGACCTGGAGCATGGGTCAGGCGCCGGAGGTTCGATCCGCGGGCGGCGTGCCCTGGCCGGTGATCGGGGTGTGTTCCTCGCCGAGGTAGGCCTCGATCACCTTCGGGTTGGACTGAATCTCTGCCGGCGTGCCCTCGGCGATCTTAACGCCGTAATCGAGCACCGCGATCCGCTCGCAGCAGCTCATCACGACGCGCATCGAGTGCTCCACGAGCAGGACGGACAGATCGAACTGCTGCTTGATCTGCTGGATGAGCCGGACGAGTTCGATCTTCTCGGTCGGATTCATGCCCGCGGCCGGTTCGTCGAGCAGAAGCAACCGCGGCTTGGTGGCGAGGCCACGGACGATCTCGAGGCGGCGCTGCTCGCCATACGGCAGGCTCCGGGCGGGGACGTCGCGGAAACGGCGCAGGTTGAAAATCTCCAGGAGCTCCTCGGCGCGGCGCGTGATCGCGGCCTCGTCGGCCTGGAAACGTCCGAGCCGGATCAGCGACTGCACTGCGCTCGTGCCGCGGTGCAGGTTGCAGGCGACGCGGACATTATCGAAGACCGACAGCGACCCGAAGAGGCGGATGTTCTGAAACGTGCGGGCAATGCCGAGGGCTACGATGGAGTTGACGCGCAGGCCGGCGAGGTCGCGACCGGCGAAAGCGACGCGGCCGCTCGTCGGCTGATAGACGCCCGTGATGAGATTGAAGACGGTGGTCTTGCCCGCGCCGTTGGGGCCGATGAGTCCGCAGAGCTCCCCCGGATTGACCGCGAACTCGACCGAGTTGACGGCGGTCAGGCCGCCGAAGCGGATCGTGACCTTGTCGAGTTGCAGCAGCGGCGTGGACATCGTCGCGACTCAGGCGGCGGGCGGATTGCTCTTCCGCCGCAGGGTGAACGTGAACAACCCCTGCGGCCGCGCGAGCATCAGGGCGATCAGCAGCAGCGAATACAGGATCATCCGGTACTCGGCGATCGGCCGGAGCAACTCGGGCAGCAGCGTGAGCAAAACCGCGGCGAGGACGACCCCGAGCGTGTTGCCCATGCCGCCGAGGATGACCATGACGACAATCTCGATGCTCTTGGTGAAGTCGAAGCCCGTCGGCGTGATCGTGAGCTTGAAGTGCCCGTAGAGTCCGCCCGCGACGCCGGCGAAGAAGGCGGCCACGACGAACGCGACGATCTTGTACCGCGTGGTGTCGAGGCCGACGGCCTCGCTGGCGATTTCGTCGTCGTGGGTGGCGAGGAAGCCGCGTCCATACGTCGAATGCACGAGGCAGGTGACCACGAAGATCGAGAGGGCGACGAGGCTGAGCACCCAGAAGATGTCCGTGCGCGGCGGAATGCCGTTGAGCCCGAGGGCGCCCCCGAGGAATTCAACGTTCTGGAATGTGACCCGGATGATTTCGCCGAAGCCGAGCGTCACGAGCGCGAGGTAGTCGCCCTTCAGCCGCAGCGAAGGCACGCCGACGACGAGACCCGCGAGCGCCGCGCCGAGTCCGCCGGCGAGGAGGGCGAGGAGGAACATCCCTCCCTGCGTCGTCGCGGAACCCCCGCCGGCGCCGAGGAGCTTCGGCGCGACGAACAGGCTGACGGCGGCGGCGGCGTAGGCCCCGACCGACATGAAGCCGGCGTGCCCGAGGGAGAACTGGCCGGTGTAGCCGTTCACCAGGTTGAGCGACACCGCGAGGATCACGTTGATCCCGATCCCGATCAGGACGTCGAGGTAGTAGGGATCGATGGAAGCGGAGAAGCGCGAGATTCCGAACGCCGCGGCACAAGCGAGGAGCAGGAACAGGTGGGGCTTCGGCATCTCAGACCTTCTCGATCGTGAACTTGCCCAGCAGCCCGGCGGGCCGGAAGAGCAGGATGATGATGAGGATCGCGAACGCGATCGCGTCCTTGTAGGTCGACCACTGGCTGCCGCCGACGAAGGTCTCGACCGTGCCGAGAATCAGTCCGCCAAGGGCCGCCCCCGGGATGTTGCCGATGCCGCCAAGGATCGCCGCGACGAACGCCTTCAGCCCGGGCATGACGCCCATCATGGGGTCGATGGACGGGTAGTTGAGCGCGTAGAGAATGCCACCGGCCGCGGCGAGGGCCGAGCCGAGCCCGAACGTGAACGAGATCACGATGTCGTTGTTGATGCCGACGAGCTGGGCGGCCCGCGGGTTCAGCGAGACGGCGCGCATCGCGGTGCCCATTTTTGTCCGATAGACGACAAATTCGAGCGCGAGCATCAGCAGCACCGCCACCACGATCACGATCAACTGGTTGGTGGAGACGACGACCGGTCCGAGATGGAAAGTGCGGACGGGAAACACGGCCGGAAAGGTGCGCGGCGCGGCGCCGAAGAAGACCTGGCCCGAATATTCCAGCAGCAGCGAAACGCCGATGGCCGTGATTAGGACATTGAGAGTGGGACCGCCCCGCAGCCGCCGGTAGGCGAGCCGCTCGATCAGCATGCCGAGCATCGCGCATCCCGCCATCGACACCGCGAGGACAATGAGCCCGCCCCAAATCGTGCCGGGGGGGAGGCGCTGTCCGACATAGTAGCCGATGAACGAACCCACCATGAAGACATCCGCGTGCGCGAAATTGATGAACCGCAGCACGCCGTAGACCATCGTGTAACCCAGCGCGATGAGCGCATAGATGGCACCGAGGGAAAGGCCGTTAAGGAGCTGCTGGAGGAATTCGGACAATCTTAGTTGAGAGTTGAGCTTAGTTGAGAGTTGAGAGCTGAGGGTTGAGAGCGAACTCCTTATGCCGTCAGCTGAAAGTCGAGGTGTCAGAGCCTTTAAGGGCGCAGCGATTTCCGCAAGCCGCTGAGCATTCGGCTGATTTCCTCCGCTTGTCCATACATGTGGTCGTAATCTGCCTTGGCGAGAAAGTCCTCGTGGTGGGCAATTTTCATCTGGGTGACCACTTCATAGAGGGAGCCGGATGCGTACCCGAGAAACTTGGCGAAGTCCCCGGGGGATCGCGATGAACCCTCGGCGATGTTGGACGCGACCGACGTAGCCGCTCGCCGGAGTTGGATGGTAAGTCCGAAACGTTCTTCGGCCGGAAACGCCCGGGTTCGCCCGTAGACGAGCCCTGCAAACGCGACGGCCTTCTGCCAAACCTCGAGCCTTTCGAAGTTGAACACGCCGCAAGAGAAAGTCGCCGCAGGGTGGCTCTCAATCCCGACCTGCCCCGGAAACCGGGGTCTGGCTGCTTCTCTCAACCCTCATCTCTCATCTCTCAACTACCAGCAACCCTCAACTCTCATCTCTCAACTAAGCCTTACGGCGCCACCGTCTCGACGAACTTGAACGCGCCGCCCTTGATCGTCACGACGACGGCGGACTTGGTGGCGTTGCGCTGGGCGTCGAGGGTGGTGTTGCCGGAGACCGCGGCGAAATCCTTCGTCGCGGCGAGGGCCGCGCGAACCTTCGCGCCTTCCGTCGAGCCGGCACGCTTGATCGCATCGGCGAGCACGGAGGCGGAATCGTAGGCGAGGGCCGCCATCGCGTCCGGCGTTTCGCCGTTCCAGCGCTGCTTGAACTTCTGGACGAAATTTGTGACCGCCGGGCTCTGGTTCTCAGGCGAGTAATGCGTCGAGTAGTAGCAGCCCTCGACCGCCGCGCCGCCGATCTCGATGAGCTGCGGCGCTTCCCAGCCGTCGCCGCCGAAGAGCGGAATGTTCAGCCCGAGGTCGCGCGCCTGTTTGCAGATCAGTGCGGCCTCGGTGTAGTAGCCCGGCACGAAAATACCTTCGACGCCCGCGGCCTTGATCGCGGTGAGCTGAGCTTTGAAGTCCTTGTCGCCCTCGGAATATTTCTGCTCGAGCGCGATCGTTCCGCCGTCCTTGGCGAACCGCTCGGTGAAGTATTTCGCGAGGCCGACGCTGTAGGCCGACGACACCGACGTGAGCACCGCGACCTTGCGGATCTTGAGCGTGTCCTTGGCGAACTTGGCCATGACGACGCCTTGGAACGGATCGATGAAGCAGACGCGGAAGATGTAGTCGCCGGTCTCCGTTACCGCCGGGTTGGTCGAGGACGGCGAAATCATCGGGATGCGCGCGGCCTGGCAAATCGGCGCGGCCTCGAGCGAGCGGCTGGAGGCGACCTCGCCGAGGAGGGCGACGACCTTGTCGCGGGAAATGAGCTTCTTCACGATCGTCGCGGATTCGCCGGGCTTGGACTGGTTGTCCTCGGACACGAGCTCGAGCTTGCGCCCAAGCACGCCGCCGGCGGCGTTGAGTTCCTCGATCGCGAGCACCGTGCCCTTGTGCGATGACTGGCCGAACGCGGCTTCCTTGCCGGTGAGCGAGGCGAATTCGCCGACCTTGATCGTGTCGCCCGCCGAACCGGCCGGGGCGGCCGGCTTCGAACACGAGCCGAGGCCGAGCGAGCAGACCGCGAGGAGGGCAAGAACAGAGCGCCGGGAAAGCTTATGCATCATGGGGAGGAAGGTGGCCTGAACCGGGCGAGAGAACAAAGGCCGCCCCGTGTTTTCAACCCCCAAGGAAGGGGAATGCGCGTTGCGCATTCCCCGACACACCCCGCCCGGCGGGCACCCCTCTCGAGAGGGGACCCAAGCCACGTCCCTCTATCTGCGGTCCCCGTCGAAGTTGGGAATGCGCGCAGCGCATTCCCTCGCATTCCCTGAAATAGCTTCCCGGCCTGCGGAAACCGCCTTTGCTGGGGGCGTGAACACGTTTGATCGGCATCTGCTCCGGGAATGGCTGCAATTTCTCGGCCTGGTGCTGGCGACGATGAGCGGACTCCTGCTGATTCAGGTGCTCTACGACAAGTTCCAGGACCTGCGGGAAATCGACGCGAACCTCTGGGAAATCGCCCAGTACATCGCGATCACGATTCCGAGCTTCCTCGCGGTCGTGCTGCCGATCGCCTTGCTGCTCTCGCTGCTTTACACGCTCGGCAAGCTGCATCGCGCGAACGAATTCACCGCGATGCGGAACGCCGGCCTCGGCTTCTTCCGGCTCACCGCGCCCATCTGGGTCGTGGGGTTTTTCTGCTGCGGGCTGACCTGGTGGCTCAACACCGAGGTCGTGCCCTGGTCGGTCGAGACGTCGGAGGCGCTCTTCGACGATTTGAGATTCCGGTACGAGTCGAAGACCACCCGCAAGGATCGCGTGGGCCTCGTTTACAGCGTGGCCTTCGACAATCGCGCCGAGGGGCGGCTCTGGTTCTTCAATCGTTACAGCCGCTTCAACGACCGCGCGTACGGTGTGTCGGTGTCCGAAATCGATGCCTCCCGCCGCGAACGGACGCGGCTCGTCGCCGCGGAGGCGTGGTACGATCCCGTCGGGCGGGGCTGGGTGTTCAAGGACGGTCGCGAGCTGACCTACCTCGTGGAGACGGGCGAACTCGTGGCCTCCAAGCCGTTCACGCAGAAATTTGCCGCGAATTACCGCGAGGACCCGGAGCGCATGCTGCTCATCGACCGGCGCGCGGCTGACCTGTCGCTCCACGAGTTGCGCGAATCGATTGCCTACCTCGAGAGCGAGCGCAGCCCGAAGGTCGTCACTTATGCGGTGCGGTATTACGGCCTGATCGCCGACACCATCGGGCCGTTGATCGTGATCGCGATCGCGATCCCGTTCGCGATCACCGGTGTCCGGGTGAATCCCGCCGTCGGCGTCTCGAAGTCGATCGGACTCTTCGTTCTCTACTATCTGTTCACCAACTTCGCCTCGTCGCTCGCGACCAAGCAAATCGTCGAGCCCGTGGTGGCCGCCTGGCTGCCGCATGCCTGGATGGCGACGCTCGCGGCCTGGTTCTTCGCGCGGCTGCGTTGAGCGGGGCAGACCCATGCCGGTTTAACCACGAAGGCACGAAGATCACGAAGTGCCTGAATTCGGAGTCCATTGGTTTGGCGTAGCCCTGCCCGTGAGGGCAGGGACGGCATTACGCGCAGCGGTGGGGAAGTCCCTGTCCTCACGGACAGGGCCACGCTGAATGCACTTCGTTCCTTCGTGGTTAAATGACTCGGGGTCCGCCCCGAGTTTGTCGTCAGGAGGTCAGGGGCTCGTCTCGATGTCCCGGTGTCTTGGTGGTTAAACTGTCATTCTATCTGTGCTCCTTGCCGGACGGATATCCACGGACTCTCCCGGAACCAAGGCCGGTCCCGGCGGGTCGCACATTTTTTGAATTAGAATGAATAGTGACCCCCACGTCCGCGTCTTATCCTCGCAATGAAAACACTCCTTCTCGCAGCTTCGCTCGCAGTGGCAGTGACCGGCACCAGCGGCACGGCCCATGCGCAAATGTATCGTCCGCAGACGGCTACGGGCGCGGTTCTCGGTGCCATCGCCGGCGGCTTGATCGGCGGGCACAATGGCGATCACTGGGCCGAGGGCATCGCAATCGGTGCCGTGGCCGGAGCCGTGGTTGGATCCGCGGTGAACGCGCAGCAACGCGTTTACCAGACGACTCCGCCGCCGGTGGTCTACGGCCAGGGCCAGCCGGTTTACACGCAGCCCGGCCAGGTGATTTATAGCCAACCCGGCCAGGTGGTCGTGCAGGCTCCGACGGTGCCGAATGCGCCGACCGTTCCGAACGCGCCCACGGTGTATTCGTACCCGGCCCCGCAGCAGCAGGTCGTCTACGTCGAGCAGGCTCCGCAGGTGGTCTACGTTCCGGCGCCGCCGCGCGTGGTGTACGTCGAGGCGCAGCCCGCCATCTCGGTCGGCTTCGGCTATTACTCGGGCCCCCGTTACTACGGCCCGAGCTACCGGCCCGGATACCGGTACGGCGGCCCGCGCGGTCACGGCCGGCACTAAGTTGTAGGGCCGTCGCTCGCCGACGGGCCTCAAAGAGCCAACCGCCGGCCGACGAGCGCCAGCCCGACGGATCAAGAATCTCAGCCCGGCACTGCGGTGCCGGGTTTTTTATTGGAGCGGAAACGAGTGCCGCTGCGAATAGACCGATCCGGTTGGTCGGAGCTCACTGGCATAAAGCTCGAAGCTCCCGACGCGAAACGGCGGCGCGATGAAATCCCGCCGGGCGCTACACCACTCGGACACGGCTGGTCCGGCGTTCTCGGTGCAGCGGGCGAGCGTGACGTGCGGATGAAAGGTGCGCACATCGAGATCCAAACCGGCCGACAGCAGTGCGTCGTCGACCCGCTGGCGCAACTGGAAGAGCCGCGGATGGCCCGAACCGGTTCCCACCCAGATGACCCGCGGCGGCCGGCCCGGTGGCGGAAAGGTGCCCAGTCCCTCGACGGGCAGCACGAAGGACATCACGCGCACCGCGTTCAGACGTTCGATGATGCGCGGCCGTTGCCCGGCGGTGACGTCGCCGAGGAAGCGGAGCGTGACATGAAACTGCTCCGGACGGGCCCAATTTACCCCGACCATCGGCGTCGGCAGCGCGGCGAGCGCGGATCGCACGGGGGCGGGGAGCGTGAGCGCGACAAACAGTCGCTCGGTGCCGCTCTCGCCTGGCACCGACCCGGAAGCGGGTTCACTCATGGGGCAGCGATCGGCGCGGTCGAAGCGGCGGCGGGGAACGGCGTCACGCGCAGGACGACCGTCTGTTTCTCGCGCTCGCCGTTGACCCGCAGTCCGACGCTTACCGGAATCTCCGCGGCGTCGACGCCGAGTTCCGAGGTCATCGGTTCGGCTTCCACGGATTCGCCCGCGCCGACGACGATGCGGCGCGGTTGCACGACGAAGTTGCCCACGCGGGAATCGAAATCGGTCACCTCCACTTCGACGGGCTCCGCACCGTGATTGGTGAGGCGCAGCCGCAATTGGACGGGGGCTTCGCCCGCCGCGCGCATCGGGGCCGCGCCGGTGCCGCGCGCCGCCCGAGGGCCTTCCCGCGGATCCGAAGGTGGGCCGGCTGGCCGGCCGGCGCCGCGTCGTCCGCCCCCCATGCGCGCATCGACGCTCTGGTCGGGCTGGAAGGGACCGGATGATGGATCGCGGCGGCGATTGTCGCGCCGGGCGGTCTCACGCGGGGGAAATCCACTGCGACCGAGCGAGAGCTCCGTTTCGATCCGGCCGCTGAAGAACTGCGCTTCGCCCGCCATGTCGGGGACGGGGGCGCGCGGCGGACCTTTGCGTTCGGGCTCGCGGCCCGGCGCCCAGTTGTCGCTGGCGCAACCGCCCACGGCGGCGGCCAGACCCAGAGCCAGGGCGGCGCGGAGGAAAACGACAGTGGATCTCATGGGACGGGTCGGACGCGGGTTCGGGGACAAAGTTTCCTGTCAGTGCGGTGCACAGCGGTCCAACCAGGGGCGGAGCGGTCGCCGCCCGGACGGCTCAGCTCCAGTTATAGTTAAAGCTGATGCTGATTCGTTCCTCGGGCACGCGGTTCGCGGGGACTTCGTGACGCAGCCAGCTTTCGAAGAGAATCACGTTGCCGGCCTCGGCGGGGTAGGTGACGTGGGGCCGGTTCTCGCGGCGGGCGGCGGAGACTTTCGGCGGGGCGGCCATGAACTTGCTGAGTCGCGGATCCTCGAATTTCAGCCCGGGGCAATCCTTCGGCGTGACGACGTAATAGGTGCCGCTCATGAAGGACAGCGGATGCAGGTGCAGCGAATGGGCGGCCGTTTCCGGCATGATGTTGACCCACAAATCCGTGAGCCGGATGGAGTGACCACGGAGATCCATGTCGAGCTGGCGCGCAAAGGTCCGGACGTGCCGCGTGAGCTTTTTCTCGAGGGCGGCGAACGTGCTCGAGAAGCGATGGAGCTCGTTCATCGACGCGTAACTCGTGTAGCCGCCCGGATAATTCTTCGCGGACCAGCGCCGGCCCGCGGCGTCGAAATCGCGCAGCCGCCGGCATTCGTCCGCGAGATCGGTGTTGAGCCGCGGGATCCCCGCCTTCTGCAAGGGCTCGCAGTAAATGTACGTCGGGAACCAGGCGCGCGTCGGCATGTGTCCAGTCCGCGCCGCGGCTGCCGAAGTGTGAAGTTCAAAAATGCGACTCGGACCTGGCTTGGAAGTGGCATGGGTCTCCCGACCCATGAAATCGGATCGGATGCCCGTCAGGTTCTACATGGGTCAGGAGACCCATGCCACACCGAGGACCGTGCGCTGGTCCCGGCATCCTGCCCATCCTGTCCAAATCCAGACCGAGCTCTGCGTCCTCTCTTAACCTCTGCGCCCTCTGCGTTCCCGATCGATCACCCCACGGCGATCCACCACTCGCTTACGCTCGCCGCCACGATGGGACACTTGCAGACCCCGCCGACACGAAATCGAAAATCGAGAATCCAAAATCAAAAATCTTTCACCGTTCCCGCGGCGTCAGCAGTCCGAGCCCACGCATGGTCGCGTCGGTCACGGCGCGGTATTTCCAAGGCCCGCGCCAGTCGCGGTGCATGAGTTGATCCAGCCGGTCCGAGCCGCCGGACACGGCGACGGTGCGGAGCAACTTCGTGCCCGTCGCTTCGAGCAGCGGCAGACGATCGGCGCTCGCGCGGGTGAGACCTTCGATGATGGCGGACAGCAGATTGGTCCGGGTCGACGCGAGCGTCAGACCCGTGAACGCGCCCTGACGTTGCTCCAGGCTCGTGCGCTCGCCGGCCATGTAGGGTTCGAAGACGACGGAGCCTGCGGCCTTGGCGCCGACGCGACTGAGCCGGCGGAATTCCGCCTGGAAGTCGGCGACGGGCATCTCGGGGAAAAACTGATCACGGGCCCAGTAAATCGATGAGGCCATCGCGGCGAGCGTGCTAACCTGCAGCCACTTTCCGCCCACACCGAGGGCGCGGGTGAGCAGGCGTTCGTGGGGCTTCGGCCGATCGGTGCAGAGCGCGAGCACGTCGGTCGAGCCGACGACATTGAACAACTGGCCGACCGCGGCGCCCGTGAACAACATGCCCGCGCTGCCATCCATGAGTCCGGTCATGACCGGCGTACCGGCCCGGAGTCCGTACTCCATCGCGGCCGCGGAAGTGATGGTTCCGGCGATGACATCGGCATCGAGCACTTCGGGCAGCAGCCGCGAATCGATGCCGAGGTTGGCGCAGAGTTCGGCGTTCCAGCCGGAGAGCGTCATCGTGTCGAACAAGCCGGTGAAGGACGCGTTCGACGGATCGATGACTCGGGCGCCGGTGAGTTGGCGATGCAGGAAAGTATTCAGGTGCCCGACGAGATCGGCGCGGCGCAGCGCCGAAGGGTGGTGCCGCCGGTACCACGCCCACGAGGTGGAACTGATGCCGCCGGGAAACGGCCGGCAGCCACAGAGCGCGAGATGGCGATCCTTGCCGAGCCGCGCTTCGAGTTCGCGCGCCTCGACGATGCTGCGGCGGTCTTGATGCGTGATGATGGCGGTGAGCGGCCGACCCTGACGATCCATCGCGACCCAGGCCGGGCCCATCGTGGCGAAGACGATCGAGTCAACCTGGCGGACGCGCGGCCCGAGTCCCGCAATCGCGGTGCGCACGGCGGCCAGCAGCGTGGCGGGATCGACCTCGACGGCGGAGCCCGAGTGCTTCGACTTGAAGAAGGCGCGTGGCGATTCGGCGACGACCTTTGGACCGCGGAGCAGTCCGGCGATCACCGAGGACGATCCGATGTCGAGACCGAGAATGAGAGACATCGCGAACCCATACCGGCCCGGCGGCCAGCGTGGCAATGTTCGGTTCCAGTCCGCAAACTAACCACCGAGACACGGAGGCACCGAGGCAAACCGGCACGGGGATATTCTCCGTGCCTCGGCGTCTCGGTGGTTCAACGGATCGAGATCCGCTCAAATCCCGAGCCAGCTGCGGAGGACCCGCGCGTCGGCGCGGAAGGCTTCGACGATTTCGGCGCGTTGCGCGAACGGCACCGGGACCGCGGGGCGATGCTCGAGGTGGACGAACGTCGGCAAAGGTCCGCCATGCGCGGCGACAACCTGCTTTACGATCTCCTGATCGACGTTGCCCTGGCCGAGCGGGACATCGACGGCCTTCTTTCCGTCCCACTTAAAGCTCTTGATGCAGAGCGCGGCGATCCGCGGTCCGAGCAGTTCGACTGCGTTGGGCCACGACAGACCCTGTTCGACCATCACGTGGCGGACATCGAACGCGATCGCGAACCACTGGGGATCGATGTCGCCGAGAATCATGTCGAGGTCCCACGCAGCGCCGCCGGCCATCTCGCGGCCGCAGTGAATCTGGTAAACCGCCTGGATGCCGACCTGCCGGTTGAAGTCGGCAAACTCACGCGCCATCGCGTGAAAGTTGGCGACCTGCGGCTTGAGCGGCTGGCCGGGCGCATACTTGAACCCGCGGTGCCGATATTGTTTCAGGCCGAGCTTCTTGGCCGTGAGGACGGTGTTCTGCCAGTGCGGTTCGTCGGGGCGGACGGTGTCGAGCGCGAGGCAGAGCAGCTTGCGGCCCTTCTTCGTGAGCGCTTCGGCCATCGGCGGCAACTCGTCGGGCGCGCGCTCCGGTTTGATGTGACCGTTGGAGCGAACCGTGATCTCGAGATCGAGTTCCATCTCGGCGCAGGTCTGCGCCATCTGCTCCGGGGTGTAACGTAGTGGGCCGCCATCGCCGCCGTCGAAATAGCCCTTGTTGAGAATGCCGAGTTCGAAGGTTGGCGGGGTGCTCATGAAGAACGCCGTTGCTGCCCGACGACGACCGGACCCGCAAGGGCGAACGCCGGGCAATCCCGGGCAACGCTCAACGCCGAACGCTCAACGCCGAACGTTCAACGCGGAACGTTCAAGTGGGCGTGGGCGCACCGCGTCCGAATCTGGCGCCAAACGCGTGGCGTCGAAGTCATCGATTACTTGGACTCCGAAATTGGCTTTGTAGCCCGCTGCGTGAGCAGCGGGATGGTATGGTGCGAAGTGTTCAAGAAGTCCCTGCCCTCACGGGCAGGGCTACTTCGAGCCGCCCGACTTCGGAATTCAGGTGTTAGATGACCAAGCGGGCGATCGACGAGCGGCGGCGGGTGAGTTTGTCATCTAACAGATGACAAGCAGCTCGGTTTCCACTGCGGGAGCGGGCTGGGTTGTCATCTGATAAATGACAACGGGACTTCTTGTGGGACGCCGGGACGCGAGAATTTCACAATGGCGGCCTCCGCCCTCCGCCCTCCGCCGTCCGCCCTCTGTCCTCCGGCCTCGGCGCTCCATCCTCCGGGTTCCGTCCTCCGGCTACGGCACGACGGGCTCGGGCGTGGCGGCGCCGTCGGCGCGCGGGTCGGAGGCGGCGGAGTTCAACCCGGTCGCCGTGTTGCGCAGCACCGCCTGCCCGCGGCCCATCTCCTGGGTGTACTCGCGGCGAATCAGGACTTCGTGACCCATGGCGGAAAGTTGATCGAGCGTCGCGGCGGGAACGCGTTTCTCGATTGAGACGTCGATGCCCTCGGAGTTGCGCTTCGTGAACCGCGGGGCCTCGAGGGCGGCCTGCAGATTCATGCCATAGTCGACGAGGTTGGAAACGAACTGCGCATGCGCGAGCGGCTGGTTCGCGCCGCCCATGATGCCGAAGCCGATGTGGACGTCGCCGCGCTCCATGAAGGCCGGGATGATGGTGTGGAAAGGACGCTTGCCGCCGGCGAGGACGTTGGGATGGCCGGCCTCGAGGGTGAACCCGCCGCCACGATTCTGCAGCAGAAAGCCCATGCCCTCGACCGTGATGCCGGACCCGAACTCTGAATACAGGCTCTGGATCCAGCTCGCGATGTTGCCCTGCCGATCGACGATTGCGAGGTAGGTGGTGTCGCTGCCGATGGCCTGGCCGGGGGGGACATCCTTCTTGGCGCGCTGCGGATCGATCAGGGCGGCCCGTTGCCTGGCGTACTCCTTCGAAATCAAACGCGAGACCGGGGCGGCGTAGGTCCGCGGGTCGGCGTTGTAGCGGCGGATGTCGGAGTAGGAGAGCTTCATGGCCTCGATCCGCTTGTGCATTTCCGCGGGGCTGAACGGTCCCTGCGGTGCCGCCGGCGTGACCTCCATGATGTTCAGCATCTCAAGCGCGGCGATGCCCTGGCTGTTGGGCGGCAGTTCGTAGACCTTCCAGCCGCGGTAATCGATCGACACCGGGTCAACCCACTCCGAGTTGAACGCGGAAAGCTCGGGCGCAGTCAGCGTGCCGCCGAAGCCCTGCGAGGTCTTCAGGATCGCCGCGGCGATCGGGCCTTCGTACATGGCCTGCCGGCCCTGCGTGGCGATGTGGCGCAGGGCGCGACCCATGTCGGGATTGCGGAAGAGTTCGCCTTGGGCGAGCGGCCGGCCGCCGGGAAGATAGACGCGCGCGGTTTCGGGATAGGCACGGATCTTTCGCAGGTTCTCGCGTTCGTTCCAGGACTCGCTGATGGCCTCGGTGACGACGAAGCCCTGCTCGGCGTAGCGAATCGCGGCGGCAAAAAGATCGGGCCAAGGGAGACGGCCGAAGCGCGCATGCACCAAGGCCCAGCCGTCGACCGCACCGGGAATGGTTACGCTGTGGATGCCTTCCTGGGGCATCGACTTGACGCCCTTGTCGGCGAGGAACTGGGGCGTCAGCGCGCCCGGACTCGCACCCGACGCGTTGACCCCGCTGAGTTTTCCCGTCGCGGCATCCCAATAGAGCATGAACAAATCGCCGCCGAGGCCGTTCTTCATCGGCTCGACCACGGCGAGCACGGCGTTGGCGGCGATGGCAGCGTCGGCGGCGGAGCCTCCGTGGGCAAGGATCTGGGCGGCGTCCGAGGAGGCGAGCGGGTGGCTGGTGGCGGCGATGCCCTGCTGGCTGATCACCATCGATCGACCGTAGTTCCGGCCGAAATCAGGGAACCCGTTGTTCTCGGCGAACAGTGGAGCCAGCCCTGCGCAGCAGGAAAGGATTACCCAGTTAAGCGCGGCATTCATGGGGGGGTAACAGTGCCCAGAGGTGGCGCTTTTGCGAGGGGACTTTGCGCAAATTAGCCGCGTACCGGCGGCCCGCAGGTGATCGGGCGCGCACGAGGCGCGCCCCTACGAAAGGCCCTGTCGGGGCGGGGTTCGTCCACGCCCAACTCGGCTTCCCCACCGCGCCTTGCTCACTTCGCCAAAAACTTCAGGCCGGCGACGCCCGAGATAATCAGCACGAGGCACACCAGACGGGCGGCGGAGGCGCTCTCCTGGAAGAAAAGTATCCCACCAATCGCGGTGCCGGCTGCGCCGATCCCGGTCCACACGGCATAGGCCGTGCCGATGGGGAGTCCCCGCGCGGCCAGAGCAAGCAGGACCATGCTGCCCGCCATCGCGGCACCGACTCCGACGCTCGGCCACAATTTCGTGAAACCGTCGGTGGACTTGAGGCCGGTCGCCCAGACGATTTCGAGCGCGGCCGCGAGAAAGAGGAGCGTCCAGTGCATTGGCCGACAGTGCGTGCCGGCCCTATCGATAGGCGATGACGAACAAACGGCGGAACGGCATCAAGACGCGACCGTCGGCCTGACGCGGATAAAGTGGGGTCAGAGCGGTAAGATAATCGCGAAGGTAGGTCTCGCGCGCGGCGGCGTCCGGCAAGAGATCAAGATACGGGCGCAAGCCGGTGCCGCGGTACCACTCGACGATGCCTGCGGGGCCGTCGAGGACGTGGATGTAATCCGTGAACCAGAGGTCGAGCCGGGCGGCCCGTGATGCGAGCGCATCGTAATAGAAGCCCGCGGACTCCACGTGCCACGACACGGGTGGCTGGAGAAAGCGGGAACGCCACGTCGCGGAGTTGGCCACTTCGTGGATCAGCCGATGATGCGGCATCTCCAGCGTGTGCGGCACCTGGAAGGCAAGCGCTCCGCCCGGTGCCACCGCGTCAAACAGCCGCGGCAAAAGCGTGCTGTGATCAGGAACCCACTGGAAGGCGGCGTTGGAGAACACGAGCGGCCAGGAGCCGGGAGGCGTGGCCGCGGCCCAGGCGGTGATGTCGTGCTGGATCCATTCGCGAGTAGGAAAATCCTTTCGGGCGGTGGCGAGCATCGCGGCGGAGGTGTCGACGCCAGTGACCGCCGAGGACGGCCAGCGTTGCGCGACGACGGCGGTGCTGTTGCCCGGTCCGCAGCCGAGGTCGACGATTCGCGCCGGCGGATCGATCGCGATGCGGGCCGTGAGGTCGATCGAAGGCTGCGTGCGTTCCTGCGCGAAGCGGAGGTACTGCTGGCTGTCCCAGGAAGGCATCGGGGGAAAGTAAGAAGGATGAAGTAAGAAGGAAGAAGTTCTGCATCGGCTGCGTGGGCTGGCTGCCCGGCGCGAGTGAGTGGGTGAATGCTCAAAACCAGCCCTCCAATCCTGTCATTCTGAGCGTAGCGAAGAATCCATGCCGTCGAGAGAGCATCACGGGTGGATGACCAAGCCTGTCGCTGCGCTCAGAATTACAAACTGGGTTCTATTTTCAGCTCTTCCCACGGTCTCGTGAGCGAGAGGATGGGGGACGGGTTTGGGCTCCGGTTTCCTGGCTTCCTGGTTTCAGGCTCAACTCCACGATCGCAGGGATTTCACTTATCGCACGCCACCCATCCGGCGGCGGACCCAGGGGACGAGGGCGAGGAAGAGGCCGGCGATCACGAACACGGCAAGCGACTGCTGACCGAAGAAGCGGTCGAGGTTTTGGGCGTTGCCCTCGCCGAAATTCGCCGCGAGCACGCCGGCGAACTTGTTGCCGAACGCGGCGCCGAGGTACCAGATGCCGAGCATCGCGCCGACGAGGTGACGCGGCGAAAGCTTCGTGAACGTGCTCAAGCCGACCGGACTGAGGCACATCTCACCGATGGTTTGGAGGAAGTAGAGCCCGAGCAGCCAGAGCGGACTCACGCGGCCGGCGACCGCGAGTTTGGCGGCGGGGATCATCAGGCTGAAGGCCAGCGCGAGGAAGAAGAGTCCGAGGGTGAACTTCATCGGACTCGACGGCTGGCGGTCGCCGAGCCGGGTCCAGAGCAGCGCGAACAGCGGCGCGAGCACGATCACGAAAATGGGATTGGCGGCCTGATACCAGGAGGAGGGTACCTCGATGCCGCCGACGTGCGTGGCGGTGAAGCGATCGGCGAAGAGGTTGAGCGAGGTGCCCGCCTGCTCGAAGAGCGCCCAGAAGATGAAGGCGCCGATGAAGAAAAAGAAAATCGCCCCGAAGCGCCGCACCTCGGCGATCGGCGAGCGACCGAACCAGAACATCACGCCAATCGGCACGAGGATGAAGAGCCACCGCAGCCAGGTGAACGCGACCTGATCGGAGAGCCAGACCACGGCGGCGAGCCCGAGAGTGCCGAAAAACGCGAGCGCCGGTTTCTTCCAGGCGCCCGGCGGTCGCACCGGCGCCGGCCCGATCTTTTTCAAGGCGTCACCGAAGACCACGAAGACGATCAGTCCGAGGACCATACCCACGCCCGCCGCACCGAAGCCCCAGTGCCAGGAATGATTCGGATCAAAGCCCCAGCGCGTGAGCAGCGTCTTGAACGCGCTGTGCTGCGCGAGGAAGCCCGTCACCACTGGTGCGACGAACGCGCCGAGATTGATCCCCATGTAGAAGATCGAAAAGCCGGCGTCACGGCGGGTGTCAGCCGGCGCGTACAACTGGCCGACCATCGCGCTGATGTTCGGCTTGAGCAGTCCGGTGCCGAGGACGATCAACACGAGGCCGAGGTAGAAAGTGGCGTCGCTTGGCACGGCCATCGAGAAATGCCCGCAGGCGATCACGATGCCACCGAGCAGGACGGCGAGGCGCGATCCGATCAAGGTGTCCGCCACGGTGCCGCCGGGGATCGAGAGCATGTAGACCGAACTCGTGTAGGTGCCGTAGATCAGCGACGCCTTGGAGGTCGGCAGGTTGAGTCCGCCGGCGGCGAGCGGGGCGACCATGTAGAGGGTCAGCAGCGCCCGCATGCCGTAGTAGGAGAAGCGCTCCCACAACTCGGCGAAGAATAGGACGAAGAGCGGGCGGGGATGACCGAGCAGTTGCGGATGAACCGGCATTACGATCTCGGTCTCGATCGGAACGGGGCCGTTCCGCGGGTCTGAACTCATGGCGGCGAGACTGGCGAGGGAGGGAAGCAGGGCAACTCTGTTGGCGTAGGCCCGGGCGGCCGCGGGTTAAGGAGTGACACGATTCCGCGTCGCCGATTAGGGATAGCACGCCCTCCCCATGAAGCCTCATGCCGTCTGGTCCGTTCTGTCCCTCACTGCCGCCGTGCTGTTCGCGCCGGCCGCCTTCGCCGAGAAGACGCCACCGAAGCCGCTGACGTTTCCCTCGCCCAAGTATCCCGCGGCCCTGACCGATTCCGGGCGTAATGGCGACGTGGCGATCGATGTGCTCGTGAAGGCGGACGGTTCCGTCGCGGAACCCGTGCTCAAGGCCGCGGACGATCCCGCGTTTGGCGTGGAGGCGATGGCGGTGATCGACCAATGGAAATTCCAACCAGCGACCGTCGACGGTGCGCCCGTCGAAATACACGTCGAGATCCCGTTCAAGTTTCGCGCGCCGTTCGATCAAAAGATTAACGCGATGGCGAAGCGGAAAGTATACATGGTGCTGCCCGAGCCCGCGATGACGGCGAAGGAATACGGCAAGCTGAAGCCGAAGGGCACGGTGCGGCCGGCCTATCCACCCTCGTTGGCGAAGTCGGGAATCAAACAGGACCTGAAGGTCAATTTTGTCGTCACCCCCGAGGGAAATGTCGTGAACCCGCAGTTCGAAACGGAGCCGGCGTCACCGCACTTGATTCTGCCGGCGATCGCGGCCGCTTCCCAACTGACCTTCGAACCGCCGAAGAAGAAGGGTAAGGCCGTGTACGTCGAGGGCACGACCACGCTCCATTTCGAGGAACCGCCGCCCGGGGAAGGACGCGGGGGACGCGGCAAAGGCAAGGGTGGGCGCGGCGGTGGGGACGGCGGCGAACCCTGAGGCCGGCAGGACACGAGGCGTGTGGGAGTAGCGCCGGTCTCCGACCGGCGAACTTCGTAATGATCGGCGGGATGGTATTTCGCCGGTCAGAGACCGGCGCTACTTCCCGGATCCGAAAAGCGGCACCAGCAATTCCGACACGACCGCAGCGGCCGGCTTCGTCTTGAGCGTCGGCTGGTGATAGCGGCCGTCGGCGAGTTTCTTCCGCGTCTTCGCGGTGTGGACCTCGATCGTGAGTTCAATCAGGTAGGTCTTAAAATCCCACTCCCAGCGATCGTTGTAGGTCACAATCGCGTCGGTGTTGTCGGGCATCATGGTCATCGGCCCCGAAGAGGCGGTGCGACCGAGTCGCTGGAGTTCGGCGACGATCATCTGATCGACGCGGTTGTTGTCCGATTGGCGCTGTTCGACGTAGATGTGCCGGAACGCGTCGAGCGAAACGACCTGGCGCGTCGAGCCCGAGGCGCAGCCCGAGACCAGCGCGAGAAGGACGAGCAAGGGCGCAAACGCTTTCATCGATCGGTTAGAGGTGTACGTCCCCGTCCGGTTCGCAAGCACTTCGACGGAACACGCGTGAAGGGACCCGTTCCTGGACTCCGACGAATTCTTTGTGGCCCGCTGCGTGAGCGGCGGGATGAACTTGAGTGAAGAAATGAGATCCCTGCCCTCACGGGCAGGGCTACGCCGATCTTTGGACAGGATGGTCAGGATGAGACTGAGCTCAGGCGGCGAACGCTACTCCGTGCCCACAGTGTTACATACCGACGAGTCCCCGCGGACTGTTTGTCATCTGTTAGATGACAAACTCGCGCGGGCCGGGCCGGTTCACCGCCGCCGTGCGGTCGCAGGCTTCGAGCTGGGATCCAGCACTTCGCGGAGGGTGGTCCGCCAGTTGACGCGGGCGAAGATGCCGTGGTTCGAGTCGTAGCCTTCCTCGTGGGTGATTCGATAGGCCAGTTCCACCTGCCATTTCCCGGGCAGCTTCCACTTTTCGGAGCTCTCGATTGGGACATCCCAAATCGTGCCGAAACGAAGTTCGTGTCCGTAGTGCCAGTCGAGGGGCTCGGTGATGTGGCTGAAGCGATACTCCGCGAAGTAGCCCAGTTCGGACGGCTTGAAGAGCATGCCCGGCCAGACATCGATGACGTGGCGGCGTATGACCGTAGGCGGCGGGGGGTCGCGACGCGTGAGGATCACGCTGCGGTCATAGCTCAAATTCGTGTAGAAGGTCGTGTCCGGCCAAATCTTCAGCGTTCGCGCGAGGGCTAGGAATGGCTTCACGTGGGTGTAATGATCGTTCAAGCCGATGGGTGGCTTGCCGAGCGGGATGCGATTCTCGAGCCCGATGGTCGTGTCATCAAAGAAGCCGAGGGAACCGATGTCGTAGCGACCACCGAACCGGAACTCGCCCAGGCCCCAGCGATGGTCGACGCCGGAGCCGGAGCGAAACGGATTCGGAGCGAAGGGAACGATGCCGGCGGAGAGGTCCAGGCGATCGTTCACGCCGTAGCGCACCTCGACGGGGTAGCGGGTGTATTGCTCGTCGCGAAAGTCGCTGAACTTCGGCGTGAAGTGGAGGGTGACGTTCTTCGCGCCGAGCGTGCCGGGCAGGATCGTTTCGAGAAACTCGGTCATCCGCAGGACCCGCGCCTGCATGCTCATGGATTTCCCGGCGGGCTGGCCGAGCAGCGTCAGCGACGACACCAGGAAAAGGCCGGCAGGACGGAGGAATGACGAAAGTAGCATCGGGAAAACTGACATGAGCGGGGTGGCAGGGTGCCGGGGAAAAAGAGGCGGAAGCGTAGCCAGGGCGCGCACGAGGCGCGCCCCTACGAAACGGCTCAGGAACGAGCCGGAGTAACCCAGAGTTCGCGCCGCCGGCGCGAACTCAGCCGTGCAGGTAGCTCATCACCAGATTCTCGAGATACTCCTGCTTGCCGGAACGCAGCTTCGGTTCGCCGAGCTTGTTCAGGACGAGCTTGTTCAACTCGGCGAAGCTGGTGCGGCCCTTCTCGATGTCGCGGCCGAAGCCGGAATCGTAGCTCGCGTAGCGATTCGCGACGAAGCCATCGAGCTTGCCGTCGGCGAGCACGCGCCGGGCAACCTTGAAGGCGAGGGCGTAGGCATCCATGCCGCCGATGTGGGCGAGGAAGAGATCCTCGAGGTCTGTCGAAGGCCGGCGGAGCTTCGCATCGAAGTTGAAACCGCCGCGACCAAGCCCGCCCGACCGGAGGATCGGAATCATCGCGAGGGTGAGTTCCCGGACGTCGGTGTTGAATTGATCGGTGTCCCAGCCGAGCAGCGGATCGCCGCTGTTGGCATCGATCGAGCCGAGCATGTCATGCGCGATCGCGACCTCGATCTCGTGCTGGAAGGTGTGGCCCGCGAGGGTGGCGTGGTTGGTCTCGACGTTGAACTTGAAATATTTCTCGAGGCCGTGCGTCCGCAGGAACGCGATGCCGCTGGCGACGTCGAAGTCGTACTGGTGCTTCGTCGGCTCCATCGGCTTCGGCTCGATCAGGAACTGGCCCTTGAAGCCGATCGCCTTCGCGTGATCCACCGCGAGGTGGAGGAACGTCGCGAGGTGTTCCTGCTCCCGCTTGAGGTTGGTGTTGAGCAGCGTCTCGTAGCCTTCGCGTCCGCCCCAGAAGACGTAGCCCTCGCCGCCGAGCCGGTGCGTGGCTTCGAGGGCTTTCTTCACCTGCGCGGCGGCGTAGGCGAAAACGTGGGCGTCGGGATTCGTGGCGGCGCCGCACATGTAGCGCGGATTCGAGAACAGATTCGCCGTGCCCCAGAGCAGCTTCACGCCGGTGGCGCGCTGGAGGTCGCGCGCGTGGTCGACGATCTTGTCGAGGTGGCGGTTCGACTCGGCGAGCGTGCGACCCTCGGGGGCGATGTCACGATCGTGGAACGCCCAGAACGGCGCGCGGATCTTCTGGAAGAACTCAAAGGCCGCATCCATCCGCGTCTTTGCAATCGAGACGGGATCGGAGCCTTTCTCCCACGGACGCACGATCGTCCCGGGGCCGAACGGATCGCCGCCCGTGCCGCGGAACGAATGCCAGTAGGCGATCGAGAAGCGGAGATGCTCGGACATCGTGCGGCCGTCGATGACCTCGTCCGGATTGTAGTGACGGAACGCGAGCGGGTTCGCGCTCTGGGGGCCCTCGTAGGCGATGGTCTTGATGCGGGGGAAATGCGACCGGGACTTTTTCATGAAATGGAACCCCAAGGTAGCGAAACCCCGCTGCGAAAAACCAGCGCGAAGTGGGCCGCGGCACCGTGACGCCACGCTTCTAGACTTTGGCGCTGGCGGACCGAGGGGTGGGAGCGCGCGACCTCAACCCACCGACACCCAATGCCCGTTGTCATCCAATGGACGACATCGGGGATTGGGTTGGTGCCATCCGGCGAACTCCACCCCCCGCCCTGACGGGCACCCCTCTCGAAGAGGGGACCTGCGACCAGAGATTCGAAAGGTCCCCTCTTCGAGACGGTGGCGCATAGCGCCGGGGTGTGGCTGGCGCAGGCGGTGTGAGGTGCGCCCGCTGTCATGTGAGTAGCGCCGCGTCTCTGACCGGCGAAATCCCTTCCGGCCCACGGTACGCCCTTCGCCGGTCAGAGACCGGCGCTACTGGAACATCACTTCCGCCGGCGGACTTGAAACGCGACGAGGACCACGCCCGCGATCAACAGCGCCCAGGTCGAGGGCTCGGGGACGGCGGCGAAATTCGAGAGCACGACGGCATTCGTCGCGAAGATGCTGCTGGCGCCGAAGTTCACCTGGAAGGATCCGAAGCCATCGAGCGTCGTGAGACGCGAGCCCGTCACCGGCACGTTGGCAAACGCGCCGATCAGGTTGGTCGAGGTCAGGACCGTGAACGTGTTGCCCGAGCTGATCAGGCCGGAGAAGCCGTTGACGAAATTGAGCTGGAGCACGCCGTTCAGGTTCGCGTCACCGGAGACGGCGAGGAGATCGTAGTTGGTGCCCGCCGAGGTGCCGCCGAGTTCGATCAGCAGCGAACTGGTGGAGGTGAGCGTGAGATTGCCGGTGATGTTGAGCTGGCCGGGCGAACTGCCCGGTGAGAGCAGGCCGCGGTTGGTGACGTCCGCCACGACGGTGCCCGAGCCACCGATTGAACCGCCGGCGAGATCGACCCCGCCGTCGAACTGGACCGCCGCGCCTTGGGCGACGGTGACGGTGCCGGCCGATTGCGAGAAGCCGTTGCTGAAGCGCAGCGTACCGGCCGAGACGAGCACGATCCCGTTGGTGTTGGTGAACGGAACCTGGAAGGTCGTGATTCCCGCCGCCGTCTTGTTGTAATTCCCGCTGTTCGTGAACGACGCCTGATGGTCCGCGAGGTCGGCGTTGACGTTGGACGACGCGGTATCGTTCCACGTGCCGTTATTCAGGATCGAGCCGCTATCCCCGGAACGAAGCCGGCCCCCGGTCCAATTCACCGTTCCGTCGTTCGTGATCCGGCGCTGGTTGAAATCGTGGTCCGAGCCCCCGGAAATTGTCAGCGTGCTGCCGGCGGCGATCGTGGTCGTACCGCTGCCATTAAAATTGCCCGCGCTCCAGGTGAGCGTGCCGTCGAAAGTGTGGGTGCCGCCCAGTTGGGCGCCGGCCAGATTTAGATTCTGGACGTGGACCAGGCCGGAGACCGAGAGCAGGCCACCCGCGGCTTGATAGTCTCCCGATCCCGCGAGCGTCGCTCCGGCCTGCAGGTTGTAACTGTTGGAAAAAAGGACGTGGCTGCCCGTGGAGACGTCGAAGCGGCCGGTGCCGGAAAGCGACCCGCCGCCGTGGAACTGGAGAGTTCCAGCCTGCACGGCCACGGTACCGTCATTGTAGAACGGCACGCCGAGGAAGCGCGTGACGGCGTTGCCCGTCTTGAGGTAGGTGGCCCCGAGGGCGTTCGTGAACGAGGTCGAATGATCGGCCAGATCGTTGTTCGCGTCCGTGTCGGTGGAAACATTGTCGTTGAAGGTGCCTCGATTGGTGAAGCTGCCGCCGTCGCCGCTGCGCAACCGGCCGGCGTTCCAGTCGACGATGCCCAGGTTCACGATGGCCCGCCGGTTGTAGTCATGATCGCTGACCGAGAGTACAAGCCGGCTGCCGCCACCGATGGTGGTCGTGTCGGCGCCGCCCGCGTTCCAGGCGCCGCTGCTCCAATTCAGCAGCGAATTCGAGAAGGTCTGGCTGCCCGCCAGCGCGCCACCGGAGAGATTCAGCGTGCTGACGGTGACGATGCCGTTCGCGACGAGCGTGCCGCCGGTGAGGCGATACTCACCGGCACCGGTCAGGAGCGAGCCGTCGGCGAGCGAATAGTTGTTGCTGAACAGCGTGACGGCTCCCGCCGCCGTTTGGATGGCGCCGGTGCCGCTGTTGAGGCCGCCGCCGTGGAACTGGAGCGTTCCAGCCTGCACGGCCACCGTGCCATTATTGTAGAACGGCACGCCGAGGAAGCGGGTGACGGCGTTGCCCGTCTTGAGGTAGGTGGCTCCAAGGGCATTCGTGAACGAGGTCGAATGATCGGCCAGATCATTGTTCGCGTCCGTGTCGATGGAAACCTTGTCGTTGAAGGTGGCCTGATTGGTGAAGCTGCCGCCGTCGCCGCTGCGCAGCCGGCCGGCGTTCCAGTCGACGATGCCCTGATTCACGATGGCCCGCCGGTTGTAGTCGTGATCGCCGCCGGTCAGCACGAGCCGGCTGCCGGTGCCGATGGTGGTGGTGGCGCCGCCCGTGTTCCAGGAGGAGCCGCTCCAATTCAGCAGGGAATTCACGAAAGTCTGGCTGCCGTCCAGCGCGCCCCCGGAAAGAGTCAGCGTGCTGACGGTGACGGTGCCGCTCGCGACGAGGGTGCCGCCGGTGAGCTGATACTCTCCGGCCCCGGTCAGGAGCGAGCCGTCGGCGAGCGAATAGTTGTTGCTGAACAGCGTCACGGCTCCCGCCGAAGTTTGGATGGCGCCGGTGCCGCTGTTGAGGCCGCCGCCGGCCAGCTCGAGCAGGCCGGCGAGGATCTGGATCGCACCGCTGTTATTAAAGGGGACGAGGAAGCGGGTCGTGACGTTGCCGGACTTCGTGTAGGTGCCCCCCAAGGCATTCGTGAAGCTGCTCCGGTGATCGGCCAATTCGGCGTTCACGTCCGTGGCAGTCGTCACCACATCATTGAAGGTCGCATTGTTGACTAGGACGCTGCCATCACCGCCCCGGATTCGTCCGCCGCTCCAGTCGATCCGGCCGTTGTTGGTCAGGACCTGGCCATTGAAGTCGTGGTCGGCGGAGGTGGCGATCGCGAGACTCGTGCCGGCGTCGACGGTTCGATTCACGAGCAAGGTGGGCGTGACGTTGCCCGCCGTGCTGAGGTCGCCGCCGCTCCAGATGTAGGTGGTCGGGCTCAGGATGAAATTCGAGAGCGTGATATTGGTGCCGGCGACGGTGAGGAGGAAGGAGCCGACGCCATCCGCCGAATTGAAGCGGGTGCCGGTGGCGACGTTGCTGAAGGCGCCGCTGACGGCGGTGGCGTTGAGGAGCGTGAAGCTTTCGCTGCCGGTCAGGCTGGCATAGGCGCCATTGACGAACGCGACCCCGAGCGAACCGGCGAGCGCGGCGTTGCCGGTGACATTGATGGCGTCGTAGTCGGTGCCCCGCGTGGTGCCGCCAATTTCGAAGGCGGACTGGGCCGTGGAGAGCAGCGTGAGGTGGCCGCTAATCGTGAGCAGCCCGGTCGGATTGCCCGGCGTGACTGCGCCGCCGGCGGTGACCGTCGAAGCGGTGATGGTGCCGGAGCCGCTGACGGTGCCGGTGCCGACGTTGAGCGGGTTCGAGAACGAGAGATTGCCGCCCGACACGGCGAGCGTGCCGCCGGTGTTGGTGAACGTGCTGGTGAAGGCGAGGGTGCCGCCGCCGGACGACCGCACGGTCCCCGTGTTGCTGAACGGAACCTGCACCTGCGTCGTGCCGCCGACATTACGGTGGTAGGTGCCGCTGTTGCTGATCGTGAACGTGCCGCCGACGGGATTGTGGATCGTGTAACCGGGGCTGTTCGCGTCGTTGAAGGTGCCGGAGTTGATAATCTGGCTGCCGTTGCTGCCGCGAATGTAGCCCGAGTTCCAGGTCATCGTGCCCTGGTTCTCGATGACGCGACCGTTGAAATCCTTGTTGCTGCCCGAGGTGAGATTGAGGTTCGAGCCGGCGGCGATGATGGAAGTCACTCCCGAGTTGTCGGCGCTGTTCCAGTTGCCGCCGTCCCAATTGAAGTTCGACGCCCGGAGTTTCTCGACCGAGAGCGTGCCGCCGGTCTGCCAGACCGCGCCGGCGCCGGTGAATTGCGCGCCATCGAGGATCGTATAGTTGTTCGTGAGATAGAAATTCGCGCCAGCCGAGGTGTTGACGATGCTCGTGGCCGACATCGTCCCGCCCTGGCGGAGCTGCAGCACGCCCTGTTGCAGGTTGATCGTGCCGTGGTTGTTGAAGGGAATGTCTATCCCCGTCGTGCCGCCGACGTTGCGGACGTACGTGCCGTCGTTGACGAAGGTGAAGCTGCCGCCGAAGGGATTGTTGACCGTGTAGCCCGGCGAATTGAGGTCGTTGAACGTGCCGTCGGCCGCATTGGTGAACACGCTGCCGTCACCGCCGACCACGTAGCCCGAGTACCAGTTGGTGACGCCGTGGTTCGTGACGTTACGCTGGTAAAAATCCTTGTTCGCGCCCGACACGAGATTCAGCACGGTGGTGCTGTCGATCGCCGAGCTGCCGGTGCCACGCCAGTTGCCGCTGTACCAGTTGAAGGTCGAAGCTTTCAGGTTCGAGAACGTGAGCTGACCCGCGATCTGCATGATGTTGCCGGTGCCATTGAACCGGGCGCCGGGGAGCAGCGTGTAGTCGGACTCGAGGTAGAAGTTCGTGCCGGCGGAGGCGTTGACGATGCTGGTCGCGCCCATCGTGCCGCCCTGGCGCAGGCGCATCTCGCCCTGCGAGAGATTGATCGTGCCGTTGTTGTCGAACGTCGTGTCGAAGTAGGTGACGCCCCCGACGGCCCGGTTGTAGGTGCCGTCGTTGACGAAGGTGAACGAGCCGCCGAAGAGATTGTGGAAGCTGTAACCGGGGGAGTTCTGGTCGTTGAACACGCCGCCGATGCCATTGGTGAACACGCTGCCGTGACCCGCGCGGACATAGCCGGAGCTCCAGTTGGTCACGCCGTTATTCGTGATACTGCGGTAGTCGAAGTCCTTGCTGTTGCTCGAGACGAGATTGAGGACGGAGGTCGCGTCGATCGTCGTGGTCACGTTCGTCGTCGCATTCCAGTTGCCGGCGTACCAGTTGAACGCGGTTGCCTTCAGATTGCCGTTCACGGTGAGCCGTCCTCCAGTCTGCATGAAATTGCCGGCCCCCACGAACCTGGCGCCGTCCTCGAGGGTGTAGTCGCTCGTGAAATAGAGATTCGTGCCGACGGAACCGTTGACGGTGCTGGTCGCGCCCATCGTGCCGCCCTGGCGGAGCTGCATGTCGCCCTGCTGGAGGTTCAGGGTTCCGTGGTTGTTGAACAGGACATCGAAATACGTGACGCCGCCGACATTGCGCACGTAGGTGCCGTTATTCGTGAAGGCGACCGGGTTGTCGCCCACGTTGCTGCCATAGGCGTTGTGCACCGAGTAGCCGGAAACGTTCTGGTCGATGAACGTGGCACCGGTGGCGTTGGTGAAGCTCGAGCCGTGGCCGCCGCGGAGGTAGCCGGAGGTCCAGGTCGCGGTGCCCTGGTTGACGATTGCCCGGGAGTCGAAGTCCTTGTTGCCACTCGTCGCGAGCATCAGCGTGGCACCCGGGGCAATCGTGGTCGTGTAGCCGGCGCCCGGGGCGTTCCAGTAGCCGCTGCTCCAGTTGAAGGCGCCGTTCAACGTGTTGTTTCCGGCGAGCGTGCCGCTGGTCTGGTAGAACGTGCCGACGCCGATGGAGCCGTTCAGGGTCAGGGTGCCGTTCGTCAGCCAGAAACTGCCGGCGCCGCTCAGGGACGCCCCGTCGGCGATGGTATAGCTGTTGGTGAAGTAGACGTTCGTGCCGGTGGCGGCGGCGATGGTGCCGCTGGCGGACATGGTGCCGCCGCCGCGGAGCTGGAGATCGCCGGCGAGGACATTCACCGCCCCGCGATTGTTGAAGACGGTGTCGAGGTAGGACGTGGTGCCGGCGGCATTGCGATTGTAGGTGCCGTCGTTCGTGAATTCGAAGGAACCGCCGTAGCCGTTGTGAATCGTGTAGCCGGAGGTGTTTGAATCGTTGAAGACGCCGTCGGCGGCGTTAGTGAAGGTCCCGCCCTGGCCGGAGCGGATGTGGCCGGCCTGCCAGTTGACTACTCCGTGATTGGTGACGGCGCGGCTGTTGAGGTCCTTCACGTTGGCGGAAACGAGATTCACGACCGAACCGTGGGCGATGCCCGAGTTGCCGGTGCCATTCCAATTGCCGGAGTACCAATTGAAATTTCCGGAGCGCAGGTTGGCGAAGGTGAGGATGCCGCCCGTCTGGTAGAACGTGCCGGGACCATTCAGCACGGAGCCATCGGCGAGAGTGTAGTCGTTCGTGAAGTAGAAGGTGGTGCCGGCCGAGGCGTTGACGACACTCGTGGCTCCCATCGTGCCGCCCTGGCGGATTTGCATGTCGCCCTGCTGCAGGTTGACCGTGCCGTGGTTGTTGAAGGTCGTGTCGAAGTAGGTCGTGCCACTGACATTCCGGACATAGGTGCCGTTGTTCGTGAAGGCGAAGGTGCCGCCGAACGGATTGTACACGGTGTAGTTCGCGCTGTTCAGATCGTTGAACGTACCGCCGGCGGCATTGGTGAAGGACGCGCCCTGGCCCGCGCGGAGGTAGCTCGGCGTCCAGTTCACGGTCCCCTCGTTCACAATCGCCCGCTGGTTGAAGTCCTTGCTGCCTGTGCCGGCCAGATTGAGCGTCGCGCCGCTCGCGATGGTGGTGACGGGGATGCCGGGCTGGCCGTTCCAGTTGCCAGCCGACCAATTGAACGTGCCGGTGAGGGTGGGCGAACCGCCCAGCGTGCCGCCCGTCTGCTGGAAGATGGAGCCGTTCACGTTGCCGCCGATGGTCAACGTGCCTCCCGAGAGAACAAAGGTTCCGGATCCGTTCAGTCCGGCTCCATCAGCCACGGTGAAGTCAGATGCGAACTGGACGGTCGCGCCCGGCGCAGTCGTGATGCCGCCCGCGGTGGCGTTGTTGCCGCCGCCGTTCAGGACGAGGGTGCCCGCCTGGACCTGCACGCTGCCGGCGTTGCTGAACGGTCCGTAGAAGTAGACCGTGCCAGCCCCGCTCTTGGTATAGGTGCCGGTGGTGGTGTTGGTGAAGGTGGGCGCGGTGCCGCCGTAGTAATTATCGAAGGCAACGGTGCCGGTGTTCGAGTCGAACCAGCTCGCGTTGTTGACGAACCCGCCGCCGTGGCCGCCGCGAATGTAACCGCTGGACCAGTTGACAGTGCCGTCATTGGTGACGAGACGGGAGTCGAAGTAGTGGTGGTCGCTGACGTAGGAAATCCCGAGGACGGCACCGGCCGCGATCGAAGCCGTGGAGCCCGCGGCGCCGTTCCAGTTGCCGCCGGTCCACGTCGAGCCCGTACCGGTGAGAGTAAAGGAGCTCAGGCCCAGGGAGCCGCTGGAGATCGCGAGATTGCCGATGGTGGCGGAGCCTGCGCCCGTGAGGGTGCCACCGTTGACCGTGAGATTGGAGATCGTCGCGTTGTCGGCGGCGATCGCGAGGGTGCCTCCGCTCAACCCAACCGTGCCGGAACCGCTGAAGGCTGTTCCGCTGGCGAGAGTGGAGGTGCCGCCGCCGAAGTTGATCGTGGCGCCGGATCCGACGGCGAACGTGCCGGTACCGCTCGTGGCGCCGCCGCCGTTGAGCGAGAGCGTACCGGCCGAGACCACCACGTCGTTGTCGTTGTTAAAGGGAGTGTTGAAGGCCACGCTGCCCGCGCCGGTCTTGGTATAAGTGCCGGTGCCGCTGTTGGTGAACGTGGGCGCGGTTCCGCCGTAGTAGTTGTCGAACGCGACGCTGGCGGCGTTCGAGTCATTCCAGGTGGCGTTGTTGATGAACCCGCCGCCGTGGCCGCCCCGGATGTAGCCGCTGGACCAGTTGACGGTGCCGCTGTTGGTGACAAGCCGGTAGTCGTAATAGTGGTGGTCGCTGACGTAGGAGATGCCGAGGACTGCTCCTGTATCGATTGTGGCTGTCGAGCCGGCGGAGCCATTCCAGTTGCCGCCGGTCCAGGTCGAGCCGGGGCCGGTCAGAGTCAATGCCTGGAGGGCGAGGGTGCCGTTGGAGTGGGTGAGCGTGCCGATGCTGGCGGCGCCGGCACCGGAGAGCGTGCCGCCCGAGACGGTGAGGTTGGACATCGGCGCGCTGCCCGAAGCGATGGAGAGCGTGCCGCCAATCAGGCCAAACGTGCCGGCGCCGGAGAAGGAGGTCCCGTTGGCGACGGCATAGGTGCCACTGCCGAAATTGAGCGTGGCGCCCGCGCTGACCGCAAAGGAGCCGGAGGCGGCGGACGTGCCACCGCCGTTCAGCGCGAGGGTGCCGGACTGAACGCCGACCGCACCGTCGTTGTTGAACGGGACATTGAACGTCGTCTGGGTTCCCGGGCCGCTCTTCGTGAACGTGGCCGTGGCGGTGTTGGTGAAAACCGGGTTCGCACCGCCGACTCCGGAATTGCCGAAGGTGCCGGCGGCGGTGGCACTGAAGTTGGCGTTGTTGGTCACGGTGCCGCCGTTGCCAGCGACAAAGTTGCCCCCGCCCCACTGGACCGTGCCGTCATTGATGATGGCATGGCCGTCGAAGTTGTGGCTCGCCGTCGTGGTGAGATTGAGTGTCCCCGTGCTGGCGATGGTGGTCGTGCCCGGAGCGTTCCAGTTGCCGCCCGACCAGTTGAACGTATTCGGAATCGAAAGGGTGCCGGCGAGTGTGCCTCCCGTCTGGTTGAATGTCGGCGCATTCAAGGTGCCGGCGAGAGTAAGCGTGCCGTTGGTCAGCTCGAAGACCCCCGGGCCGGCGAGCTTGCTGGCATCGGGGACGGAAAAGCTGTTCGTGAACCGGACGATTACGCCCGACGTCGTGGCATTGATCGCACCGGCGCTCGATCCGCCGCCGGAAAATTGGACGGTTCCGGCGGTGACGTTCAGCGTGCCGTCGTTCGTGAAACTGACGGGAATGGTTTTGCCAACGGAGAGATTGTACGTGGCGCCGCTCGCGTTCGTAAACGTCATCGTCGCGCCGCCGATACCGGAGTTGCCGAACGTCCCCGACGACGCGTCGTCCAAGATTCCGCCCGAGGCATTGGTGAACGTCCCGCCGTTGCCGGCGCGAAGACTGCCCCCCGTCCAAGTGACGGTGCCCGCATTGGTAATCGCCTGTCCGTTGAAGTCGTGATCGGCGGTCGTGCTGATCGTCAGCGTCTCGCCCGATGCAAAACTGGCCTTGGGGATCGCTCCGCTCGTCCACGTGAACTGAGCCTGGGCGAGGCTCCCCAGTCCCGCCGCGAACAGGCTCAAGAAGACGGCACGGACCGGAAATAATCGGAAAAAATAACTCACAGATGGTAAGTAAACCTACCTATCTAGGCCAACCCGAACGCCTGCCTCAACCGTTTTTGCAAGAATGTGGCGGTCGAGGCGCGAGTGGATCCGGATCGGGCAAGGGTTAAGCCGCCAGGAAAGCGAAGAGACGCGAAGGTCGGTGGCCGCGCCGAGTTCTTCCTTCGCGAAGCGGCCCGCCGGCGAGCAGCGGCCCGACGTTCAACCCCGGGGGGAACGGCGATGGAGGTGCCAGCCGATCAGCAACGTTCCGATGACCAGCAACGCGTAGGTCGACGGCTCCGGCACGGGTGAGAAATTCGAGAGCACGACGCTGGTCGCGGAAAACGCGCTGCCGAGGCCGTAGTTCACCTGAAATGATCCGACGCCATCCACCATGAAAAGGCGCTGGCCGTTGCCGACGTTGCTGAAGGTGCCGCTGAGCGTCGTTCCCGCGGTCAGGACGGTGAACGTGTCGGTCGGCAGGATGCTCGCGCCAAATCCGTTCAACAGGGTGAGTTTGAGCTGGCTGCCTCCGAGCTCGGCGGCGCCGCCGACGCTCATGAAGTCGTACTGCGTGCCCTGGGTCGGGCCGGCGAGTTCGATCAGCAGTTCGCTCGTGCCAAGGAGCGTGAGATTGCCCGTGACTGTCAGCATGCCCGGCGATGTGCCCGGCGAAACCAGCCCGGCGGCGGTGACTTGCGGGGCGTCGATGACGCCGGTGCCGGACAGCGGCTGGCTGGCGGTGAAGTTGAGCGGCGCGGAAAAGTTGGCGCTGGCGCCGTTCTTCATCTGGACGCCGCCGTGATTCGTGAACGTCCCCGCGAACACGACCGAGCCGGCCGCGATTTCCATCGTGCCATTGTTCACGAAGGAAATCTCGATGGTGGTCGTGCCGCCCGTGGTCTTCTTGTAGAGACCGTTGTTGGTGAAGGTGAACGTCCCGCCGAAGCCGCCCGGGGCGAGGATGGTCTTGGTGCCCCCGTTGAGGTCATTGAAGACGGCCTCGTTGGTGAAGGTGCTGCCGCTGCCGGCGCGAATGTCGCCGGTGAACCAATTGACCGTGCCTTCGTTGACGAGGCTGCGGCCGTTGAATTCGTGCGACGAGATTTGATTCAGGTTCAGGACACCGCCGTGCTCGATCGTGGTGGTGCCGGCTGAATTCAAACTGCCGTCGTTCCAGTTGAGGATGCCGCTGAAACGGTTCGAGCCCGTCAGCGTGCCGCCGTCGAAATCGAAGCGGGCCACCTCGACGAGCGCGTTGACCAGCAGGGTGAAGCCCGCGCCGAGGAACCGGGCCTTGCCGTTGCCCTTGAGCTCGGATTTGGCGGGCAGCGTGACGTCGCCGTTGAATTCCAATTCCGCACCCGCGGCGACTTCGAGGCGGGAGTTCTCGGCATTTACCGCGCCCTGGGAGAGCTTCAGCTTGCCGGTCGAGACGCTGACGCGGCCGGAATTCTCGAAGAAGGTGTCGACCACGGTGCTGCCCGTGCCGCTGTTCTTGTTGAACTGGCCGGCGTTCGTGAACGTGCCCCGCGTGCCACCGGTATGCGTGATGGAGCCATCGCCGGCGTTGAAGGTGCCGCTGCCCTCGTTGGTCAGCTTCGCGCCGTTGCCGGTGGCGATGGTCGAGCCGTCCCAGGTGGTCGTCCCGGCGAGGGTGAGGTCGCCGCCGTTAATCGACTTGGCGTCGCTGGAGATAGCCGTGGTGCCCGTGGAGCGGACCTTGCCGTTGAGGCTGCCGGCATCGAAGTCGAACGCGCCGACCGCGACCTGGCCTGCGCCCTGGATCGTGCCCGCGCCAAGCTTCAGTTTACCCGTGGTCGAGTGCGGGCCGGAAAAATTCAGCGTCCCCGAACCGCTGACCGAAAGGTTGGCCGTGCCGGTTGTGCCGCTGAAGTCTGCCGTGACGCCGGTGACCTCGATGCCACCAGTCGCGCCGCTATTTATTGCACCGCTGGTGAAGGCGAAATTGTTACCGGTAATCTGCAGTTTGGAGGCCGAGGTGAGGTCGATGGCCTTGCTGCTCGAGCCGCCGCCGCTGAGCCGGAGCGTCCCGCCCGAAACCAGCACCGTCGCGCCGGCCGCGACGTTCTCGAAGGCCGTCTGGATCTCGGTGGTGCCGGTGGAGGCCTAGGTCTTCGTGAAGCTGCCCTGGTTCCGGAAAGTGCCACGCGTCCCGGACGGGTCGCTCGTGACGGTGCCGTCGAACGAGGTCGTGAAAGCGCCGGTGTTCGTGATCTCCGCGCCGCTACCCGTCTGAATGGTTCCCTCGGACCAGGTGGTGGCGTCGGAGAGGTTCAAATGTGCGCTGCCGAGAATTCGCTTGGCGCTGCTCGTGGAGATTGCGAGCGAACCGTTCGCATTGAGGGTGAGGCCGCTGAGGTCGCCGCCGCTCCAGGTTGAACCGCTCTGGGCGAGGGTGAGGGCGCCGGTTCCGTCGAGCGTTCCACCGCTGAAATTCAGCAAACCCAGCGTCGAGTTGCTGCTGACAGTGGCGGTCCCCGAGGCGACGTAGGCGACGTCGGCGGCGCCGGGAACGACGGCCGGATTCCATTTGGCGGTGTTGGTCCAGGAGCCGGTCCCGCTCCATTGAAAGAGGGTGACGCCAGTGGCGGCGTAGGCGTTGGAAAATGCCCACGTCAGCAAATCATGATTCGCCTCCGCTCCGCCCGTCGCCGCAGTGAAACCGAGGTAGGCGGAGTCGCCGCCGAGCGTCGTGGCGAGATTGATCGACTGCGAAAGTAGCGCGGACGTGGGCCGGATCCCGTCGTTGGATACCCGCACCTCGAGCACCGTCCCATTGTAGTCGACCCAAGCGGTCCACTTCGGGCCGTTGGCGGCCGAGCTGTCAAAGTCGGGCGCGACGTTTGCGGTGACCAGTGATTCGACACTGCCGCCGGTGTTCACTCCCAAGTGGTTGCTGCTCGGATCGCCGCGGTTCGAGTTCTTGAAGGTATCGAACTCGACGCCGACGCTCGATCCGATCCCGCCGTATCCCAGGAGTTCGCCCGTGCCGCCCAAGGCTGTCGGGCCCTGGCGTTGGAGCACAAAGACAAGGCCATCGGCGCCCGCGGCAATGCCGTCGCTGCTCCCGCCCCGCGAGGTGAGCCGAAAGTTGAATGAGGTGCTGAAGCCCGTCGTAACCTTCACTGTCGAATTGGTGAACGCGCTGCCGGCTTGGCTGGCCGTGGTGGTGCCGACCAGGCGCAGGATCGTGCCGTCGGAGGAGACCGAGTTGGTAGTCGTGCTGGAGCTATTGAGCGTCAGTCCGGCGGTGGAGCTGAAATTCGGAAAAAGGATCGGCTGTGCGAATCCGGCAGACTGCCAGATCAGGCCGGCCGCCAGCACCCCGAGGAAGCGAGTGACTCTTTGCCAGTTCATCGTTCGGAACCGGAAGGAACCTGCCCGGCGGTGCGGATCGAAGCGAAGAAAGAGCCCAAGTCGTGAGCGAAACTACGTAGGTGAACGGGTAAGACCATCGCTGAGGTTCGTGAGTGCGAATGCAAGTCATGGACAAATAGACCTCCGCGCGCCAACGAAATAATGGCCATGTGCAATCGGGCCTAGAGCAGTAAAAGGCACTCTTACAGATATTTCACAATGTATATGACATTGTGACGTCTTCGGGCCGTCGGACCGCTCCCGTGGACAAGTGGTGGGTGGAAAATCGTAGTCCCAACTGCGTAGCACTACGCGCTCACTTGCCGTCAGTAGCGAGGAAGCCAGCCACGACCCGGCGGACAAAGCGCCCGGCCTCGTCCGGCGCGAACGTGCCGCCGCCTTCCAGTTTCTTAACGTACTCGTTGTGGAACTGGTAGCTGATCTTTCCCTCGAATTCGTCGCGGATCATGAATCGATCGCGGCGCGCCATCTCCTCACGCCAGACTTGCCGGACAATCGCCCAATAGGGCGCCGCCTTCGACCAGTAGGTGTGCGCGGCGTCGAGGCTGGGTGAGGTGATTCGCTCATAGCGGTCGATGCCTAGTTCCTGCGCCACGTATCGCGGTGGTTCGGTCGATTTGCCACCCTCGGTGGCGCGCTTCCACATGTTCCGCTCCTCGACCCAGCCGGTGGGCGTGATGACGACGTTGTGCACACCTTCGACGACATCGTAGTCGCTCCGCACGCTGTGCTCGCGGCGCGGCAGTGGACGCCAGGCGCGTTCGCTGTTCCACATCGAGACGTTGCCCCGGTGCTCCCAGCGGCCGGAAGCTTCGTAACGAGGCGAGTCTTCGAGGTTGAACACGGCATGCGACCAGGTCCCGGCCGCGGCCGCGGTGTCGAGACGACGGCGGGCCCAAACGTCGCCGCCTTCCCAGACGAGGATGTCGTCATCCTCGAAGGTCCAATCCTGCCGCCAGTGCTTGGTCAGGGCCGGTCCGGAAATCTCACCGCTCTCGCGGCGAAAGAACATCACGAGCGTGTGCTGCAAACTGATGCGTCGGCCGGTGTCCTCGATGACCTGCACGCGCTCGGTGGCCCACGAATGATACGAACGCGGGGGCTCGTAATTCGCCGCCAGTCCGAGCGACTCGATCTCGTGAAAGCTCACGCGAAAATCGCCCGCGAGGGCGAGAATCGCCGCGCGGTCCCGGTTGAACGCATCCTTGGCGGAGGCGATTTCCGGCAAGGGTAGAGTACGGCCCGGTGCCAGTGTGACCGGCGCGCCCTCGGAGCTGCCGCCCCGCGGATTCGCGATCGATACCGGTCGCTCGCCCCAGCCGAAGACGTAGGACGTCTCGTCGTGGCGGGCCGGCGGAACAGCCGCGTAGCCCTTGGTGGGAGCCGGCTTGGGATCGGCCTGCGCGGACAACGAACCGGGCAGAAGCGCGACGATCGCGGCGACGATCAGAGAGGGGCGGTGCATGAGGGGCCGCTGCGGCTCGCCGTAATTGGCGATCGTCGCAGATGAGCCGACAAAACGAATGCCCCCGCGAATGGCGAGTTTTTCGGTCGCGAATCCTGGCGCAGATTCGGCCCATCGGGCGTGGACGAGCCCCGCCCCGACGAGCCTTTCGTAGGGGCGTGCCTCGTGCGCGCCCGCCACGTCGTGTCGGCTACCCTTGTTGAGAATCGTCTATAAACCTGACAGCACGTTTCGAATCCCTGCCCTCACGGGCAGGGCCACGTTTCAGTCGTGGCCCGCTGCGTGAGCAGCGGGAGGATTGTCCTGCCAATATGCGTCAGTCCATTGGGCGAGCCTCAATAAGTTGCGGCGGCTCAATCTCGCCCGCGAACGAGCCCGCTGAATCGTCGCGCCGCCAGCGTGAAGCCGGTCCAGACGAGAACGCAGCCTCCCAAGCACGCGAGCCCCGCGATCAACTGGCCGCCCCAACCGAGCGCTTCGCCGGTATGGAGGTAGCGTGTCCAGGCGCGAACCTGCTGGGCCGCGGGCAGTTCTTCGTAGCCGGTGCGTTGCAGGATCTCCGCGGTCTGCGGATGGACGAGGACGGTCGTGTTGGCGGTGCGCGGCCAGGATGAGGCTTCGCGGATGGTGAAGGTCACGGGCCGCGTGGCACGGGTCTCCCGACCCGTGGCTGGGGAGGCGCTCGAAGCGGTCGACAATCCCGACGGCACACGGGTCGGGAGACCCGTGCCACC